>JADFJZ010000003.1 GCA_022565195.1 Planctomycetota bacterium
TCGCGCGGATCTCTCTTACGCCGAGGGTCATAAAAACCTGGGACTAGTACTGCTCGGGCAGAGCCGCTTCTACGAGGCGGCGTTGGAGTTTTCGTTCGCGGGGAAGCTGGATCGAACGGCCGTCGAGCCGGTGCTGAACCTGGCGCGGCTTTACGAGGCCGTCGGCTGGCGGAAGGCGGCGATCGAACAGTACGAGAAGGCAATGGAAGTCGATCCGCAAAACGCTACGGCCGGCGAACGACTGGCGCGTGCGGGGATGATCTCCGGCGTGACGATCTGGGCGTTGTACTTGGTCATCGGCCGAAACAACGCCACCAGGTCCATGGCTTGGTGCGATTCCTTGTGCAGCCGGTCGATGCTCACCTGGCCAGTGATGGCCACTACCGGGGCGTGGTCCATGTTGGCGTCGGCCACGCCGGTCACCAGATTGGTCGCTCCCGGCCCAAGCGTTGACAAGCATACCGAGGCTTTGCCGGTTAGCCGGCCCTGCACGTCGGCCATGAACGCGGCACCCTGCTCATGCCGCGTAGTTATGAAGCGCAGGTTCGAGTCCAGTAGGGCGTCCATGACGTCCAAGTTTTCCTCGCCGGGAAGACCGAAGATGAAAGGAGCGGCTTCCCTCTCGAGACACTTGATAAACAGTTGCGCAGCATTCATAATTTTCCTACCCGAGCAACGGTCGTGGGTTGTTCAGACACAGGTCAACCAGCTCCTCGATTCGGGCCGTCCCGACGCACATGACCGTGTCGGCCCCGCCCCAGTAGATTTTGACGGTGCCGTCGTCTTCGGCCACTGCTCCGCAAGTGAATACGACGTTGTGAACGTAGCCCGTGCGTTCCCACGGGTCTTCCGGCTGGAGGATCCAGTCGTCGCCCACGCCGAGCACTTTGGCGGGGTCGTTCAAGTCGTGCAGGGCGACGCCGAGGCGATAGACCGAGCCGTCCATCGTGGGAAACACTCCGTGGTAGATGTTCAGCCAGCCCTGCGGGGTCTTGATCGGCGTGGCACCGGGGCCGATCTTCATTTCGTCCCAGTGATACTGCACCGGTTTGATCACCACGCGCGAATCGCCCCAATGCACCAGGTCGGGCGAGTAGCTGATCCACATCGCCCACGGCGAAATCTCGGAGTGAGGCCGATCGAGCCGAGCGTAGCGGCCGTCGAACTTCTGCGGGAAGATCACGACGTTGCGCAGGTCGGCTTGCGTGATGAGCGCGACTCGTTCGATGCTGTCGAAATCGCGCGTGCGGGCCAGCCCGATACGCACGCCGTGTCGCGAGTAGGCGCTGTAGGTCAGCAGATACTCGCCGTCGATCTCGCAAATGCGGCAATCCTCGACGCCGAATTCTTCATACTCGGCGAACGCTCCTGCCGTTGCCGGCACGAGAAACGGCTCCGGCCGGACGGTGAAGTCGAAGCCGTTATCGCTTTCGGCGAGGCCGATGATGCTGCGGCCGTTGCGGCGGTGCGAGCGGAACAGCATGACGTATTTTCCGCCGTACTTGACCATACCGGCGTTATGCACGGTCTCGACCGCGTAAGGGACATCATCTTTGGTCAAAATCGGATTCTTTTCGTAGCGCTTGACAATTGGTTCCATAGTCCAGTCTCGATCCAAAGGTATTCGGAGCGGCCTGCATCGCGCAGCCGAAGGTTAAAGAGCCGCGGGCTTCCGACAACACGTAGGAACACCTACGCGCCGCGCTTAAATGCGGGTATGATTCTAATCTGCCATGGCGAGATTGACTAATCCCGAAGTGAAGCAATTTGACATTGAAAATCCTGGCTCTTGAACCGTACTACGGCGGAAGTCACAAAGCTTTTGTGGACGGCTGGTCATCGCGGAGTTGCCACCATTGGACGCTGCTGACACTGCCGCCGAACAAGTGGAAGTGGCGCATGCGCCATGCTGCCATCACGTTTGCCGAGGAAGTGGCGAGCAAGATCGACGATGGGGCCGAGTGGGATATGTTGTTCTGTTCGGACATGCTCAACTTGGCCGAGTTCCTCGGTCTGGCCCCGGCACGGATCAGGCAGCTTCCCTCCGTCGTGTACTTTCATGAGAATCAACTCACCTATCCCGTGCAGGTCGAGTGCGAGCGTGACTATCATTTTGTGTTCACCAACATCACGACAGCCCTTGCGGCGACCCGTGTATGGTTCAATTCAACGTTTCATCGCGACGAATTTCTCGATGCTCTACCGGGTTTCCTCAGGCGCATGCCGGACCATGTGCCGCTGGGCGCGGTCGCGCAAATTCGCGACAAATCCGAGGTGCGGTCTCTGGGCATCGATGATTTCCCGCGCCGCGGCGTTCGCCCGCCCGGCCCACTACGGATTCTGTGGGCCGCTCGTTGGGAACATGACAAGAACCCCGACGATTTCTTCACGGCGCTGCGGATCCTCGCCGGACAGGGGGTCGAGTTCCGTATCAGCGTCATCGGCGAGCAGTTTCGCGAGTATCCGGCGGTGTTCGATTCAGCCCGCCAGGAATTCAAGGACTACATCGATCGCTGGGGATACCAAGAGTCGCGGGGCGAGTATGTGGCCGCGCTGACCGAGGCTGATGTATTCGTCTCAACAGCCAACCACGAGTTTTTCGGCATCAGCGCCGTCGAAGCCATCGCCGCCGGGGCGTATCCTTTGCTGCCCAAACGCCTTTCGTATCCTGAGATTCTTCAGGGCGTCGAAAGCGCGGAGGTGTTTTTCTATGATGGCTCGCCTGAACGGCTCGCCGCTAAACTGAGCGAACTTGCAAACCGCGTGGCCGAAGGGAACTTGTGGTGCGGCACCGGGAATGAGCCGGCGTCAGCGGTTGACCGGTTCCGGTGGGAGCGGGTTGCGCCCGATCTGGACCGGGCATTATCCGATGCGCTGGCCGAATGAGAATTCGACCATGTTGCCGTCAGGATCGGGCACGGCGCAGTAGTAGCCGACGATCGGTCCCGCGTCTTCGGGTGGCCAGAGGCCGGTCAAGCCGTCGGCGACAGCGCGGCTGTGGATCGCGTCCACTTCATTGCGCGAATCGACGGACATGCCGATGTGCTGCCAAGGAGGCTGCTTGTTCACCTCGTAGTCGGCTTCAAGGAGGACGATGACGAACTTCGGCGGGTCCTCACCCCAGCCGAGCCACACGACGCGGCCGGACGTGCTTTCGCTGTCGCGTTGATGAACGACGCTCATTTCGCAGTAGCGTTCATAGAACGCCACGGACCGATTCGCATCACGGACTTGGAGTGCGACGTGCGTGCATTTCATGAGGAAGTAGTCAGTAGCCGGTAGTCGGTAGTCAGTAACCAGAAGGCCAAGATTATCTCATATCGAGTGCCTTTGCAAGTTCGCGAGGAAGATGACAAAGCGTTGGTGTGATAGCGAATGTCGGTTGGCGCCCGCGCCGCGCCCGACTGGAGGATGATGCGATATTGTCGACCAAGGCAGCTACAGGGTTTGTTCGCTCGAATTGGCTTCGCCGCTTGGCAGAGGGTGCGGATTGTGCTGTTCCACCCCTGATCGATCAGTGCTTATGCCCTGGTGATCCTCGTGCCGGTCTTGCCGTCGAGTGCCTCCCGCAGACGCTCCGGTGTGGCGATCAGCACGAAAGCGTCCGGATTTTGCGAGTTTTCGAGGAACTGGACGGCGGACTCGATCTTTGGGCCCATTGATCCGGGCGGGAACTGGCCTGCTGCGAGATGCCGGCGGGCTTCGTCAAGCGTGAGCCGATCGAGTTCGGTTTGGTTCGGCTTCTCAAAGTTGAGGCAGACCCTGCCGATGCTGGTGAGCACGATCATGCCGTCGGCGGCGATTTCCCTGGCCAACAGAGCCGATGCGAGATCCTTGTCAATGACGGCTGCCACGCCTTCGTATTGCCCGTCGTCATTGCGGACCACCGGCACGCCTCCTCCTCCACAGGTGATGACGATTTCGCCGCCGGCCACCAGTTTCTTGATGGCCTCCTTCTCCATTATCTCGATGGGTGCAGGCGACGGCACCACGCGGCGGTACTGCCCGATGAGCACTTCGGTCATAGTCCAGCCGTCGTTGCGCTGCAATTCATCGGCAGCTTGCTTGTCGTAGAAACTGCCGATCGGTTTGGTCGGACTGTCGAACGCCGGGTCGTGCCGATCCACACAGATGGTCGTGACCACGGCCGTCACGCGGTCGGGCAGGCCTCGACGGTGAAGCTCGTTGCCCAGACATTGGGCGATCATGTAGCCCATGCCGCCCTGAGTATCGGCGACGCAAATTTCCAGCGGCAGGGGATAGACCGTCGGTACGGACAACTCTACACGGCGCAACACCTTGCCCACCTGCGGACCATTGCCATGAGTAATGACGATGCGGTGGCCCGCCTCCATCAAATCGGCCAACGATTTGGCAGTTTCAGCCGTGGTCTTGAACTGGCTCGGGATGTCGGGCGATTCGCCGGGCTTGGAGATGGCATTGCCGCCCAATGCGATGACAAGCAGTTTGGATTCGCTCGAACTCATTTCAATGGTTGTTCCATGTCAGGCAAGAGATTAACCGCAGAGAGCGCAGAGAGCGCAGAGAATACAGAAGTAAGCCCTGAGAGGCTGCCAGCATTTCCCTTTTTCTCTTTTCTCTTTCCCATTTCTTCTTTCGTATTTCATCATTCTGCATTCTTCTCTGCGTTCTCTGCGATCTCTGCGGTTAAATCTCTTTATCAGGATCCCGAAAGCGCCACCATGATGGCCTTCTGGGCATGAAGGCGGTTTTCCGCTTGATCGAAAATGGCGGAGTTGGGCAGACGTGAAACGTCGTATTCGATCTCTTCGCCGTAATGCGCCGGCAGGCAGTGCAGGATGATCGCATCCTTGTCCATGACCGAGAGCAGCCTGGAGTTTACTTGATAGTCTTTGAACTTCTGTTTTCTGGTCTCGGCTTCGGATTCCTGCCCCATGCTGGCCCAGACGTCGGTGTAGACCACGTCGGCGCCTTTCGCGGAACCGTGAGGATCATTGCTGACTGCGATGCTGGCACCGCTGCCATCCCCGATCTTCTGCGATTCCGCCAGCACCGCGCCGCTGGGTTCAAATCCGGGCGGCGTGACGACGGTCAAGTTCATGCCGACCAGAGCGGCGCCGAACATCAGCGAATGGGCGACGTTGTTGCCGTCGCCAATATAGATCATGCGGATGCCCTTGAGCCGACCCTTGCGCTCCCGCACGGTCTGCAAGTCGGCCATGATCTGGCAGGGGTGCTCGAAATCCGACAGCCCGTTGATCACCGGCACGCCGGCGTGTTTGGCCAGGTCGGCCACGAGTGGATGCCCGAAGACGCGGGCCATGATGATGTCCGCATAGCGCCCGAGCACGATGCCGATGTCCTCCACCGTCTCCCGCTCGCCGAGCTTGATGTCGGTGGGTGCAAGGTAGATGGCATGTCCGCCGAGTTGGGTCATGCCGGTCTCGAACGACACGCGCGTACGCAGAGACGGCTTCTGGAAGATCATGGCCAGCGTCTTGCCGGCCAGTCGGGGATGGGCCTTGCCCGATGCCGTCTCTTTTTTCAGGTCGGCCGCCAGATCGAGCACGGCGAGGACTTCATCGCTCGAAAAGTCCGTCATGGAAACGAAACTGCGCCCTTTGAGGCTTGAGATCATCGACTGAACTCCACGGATAGATATCTTCAACACTCCCGCACCGCCGCCGTCGGGAAACCCTGCGGTGCGGGTTATTGTACCGTTCCAAATCCGTCTATGGAATCATCGTTTGGACAGGCTCCACCGGGCAACATTGCAACTCCAGACATCCAGAAGAGGTACTTGTATTCAAGAGGTGGTCTTGGCGCCGATCGCGCTGCGGATTTCGTTGATGAGCTGGTCTACCTTGAACGGCTTGAACAGCACCGCCGACAGTCCTTCCTGGCGGGCGCGGATGATCGAATGGTTGGGGTCGTAGCCGAAGCCGGTCATGAGGATGACGGGGCAATCGGCGTTGCGGTTCTTCGCGGCGGCGAAGACGTCGTAGCCGTTCTTGCCGGGCATCTTGATGTCGGTCAGAACCAAGTCGTAGGAGCGTTCGGCCAGCATGCTGACGGCCTGAACCCCATCATGGGCGGTTTCCACATCGCAGCCGTAGCTCAATAGAACCTCGGCGATCGTATCCCGGATGGCGTCTTCGTCGTCGGCCACCAGCACTGTTTTTCCCGTCAGCACTGGATCATGCGGCAAGGTGGGCGTTTTCGATCCCAGCAGACCGCGGGTGGGTGCCGCGACGTCCTTGACCGACTGCTTCGCCTTCATCACATTGTCGCAGATGGCCTGCAGGCGATGGCGGAGGTCGTCGTGGCCAATATAGTCCTCCATCAGCGTGGTGGCGTCGGTGATGATGTCGTTGAGCGGGGCTGCGATCTCGATTTGCACATTGCTGGCCAATTTGCCGGTGGTGGTGGCCCGTTCGGTGATCAGCAAGTCAAACGTGTTCAGCGCGATGGCAATGTAGCGGCAGAAAATGGCGGCAAACTGCCGGTCGTCCTCGGTAAAGGCTGCCGGCTGATCGCTTTCGACGTTGAGCACGCCCATGACCTCGTCCTGCATCTTGAGCGGCACGTTCAGAGACGACCTGGCCTCGACGATGCCGGGCAGATACCTCGGATCCTTCCTGACGTCCGGGCAAATGTAGCTTCGCCCGGTGGTGGCGACATAGCCCGTAATGCCGTTGCCCTCCGTGGAGGCATAGAGGTCGATCTCGGCTGCTTCGGGTGGCAAGTCGTAATTGATGAGCAACTCCAGCTTGTTCGTATTCTTGTCCAGCACGTAGATGGCGAAGTTGCTGAAGTGCATGATGTCGCGGGCGAAGCGGATGATTTTTTCTTCGAGGAGCGTCAATCGCTCGGAGACATCGAGTTTCGAGACTTGCTGGGCGTCCAGCCGCATGACTTCGCGTCCGGCCTGGTCGATGGCGTTGATGCGGCGCTGCAACCTGCGGGCGGGGGTGACATCGGCGACGATGGCCGCGACTTGCCCGATCTCGCCGTCGGCCGTCATGATCGGGGCGGCGGTCACTTCATAATAGAAGTCTTCACTGGCGCTCAAACTGAAATGCCGCGTGCGCAGGATCGACGCAGGGTCGATGTTGGCCTCCCATTGCGCCGCGAGCAGCTCCAGGCAGCAATCCACGATCTTGACGCGAAGCTCCTCGTTGACTTCGTTTAGCTGCTGATTCGACCACACGAACTTTCCCTCTCGATCGACCACGCACACCCACTGATCGATCGCTTCGAGCACCGTGCTGGCCTGCTGGGCGACGAGGGCTTTTTCAAGGGGAACGAAATTCGACGTGTCGCTCAATACGAGGTCAAACCGCTCTTTGCCGATTCTTTCGACGGCTTCATCGAATGAATTGGCAAACTGAACGGAGGCGCTCTGTCCGAACGCGTCCATGAGCTGTTCGTAATCATGCTCGGAGGATCGGACAATCAGAATGCGTTGCATGGCCACTTTTTTAGTGCTGACCCCCATCGGTGTCTCCCCAGTTGCGCCGTCGCCAATGGACGATCGCGAACGAAACAAAGCGTCGGATTGTAGCCGAGCGCCAAGCCTGTGGGAACAGCTTTTCCCGATCGTTTTCTGCAATTGGGCGGATTCTTCAGCCGCCCGATCGGAGATTCGCCGCCTGCTTCTCGCAGATCCTGGCTTCTTTATGAGGTGCGATCAAAGTTGGTTCCGGCACCGGCCCGAGCCGGCGTCACGTGCGCTGGAGAGGTCCGTAGTCACGTGGGGATCGAGCTTCGAGATTGCACCCTCCTTACCTCCACTTTCGCAAATCAGGCCGGGAATATCAAGCGTCGTGTTTGCTGGGGACGCCTTTTTTGCCCTGGGCCTGACGACGAACAGGGGCGACACCCGTGCCGACGCCAGCGCCGACGCCAGTTCAGCATCGTAGCGGAGAGGCTGCTTCAGGGTCAAGTCGAGGTACAACTGCTCCAGGTCCGCTGCGGCCCGATCCCATGAGCAATGCTTGACCACCGTTCGGCGGGCCGACTCGCCGATTCGCGCCCGGAGAGATTGGTCATTGGTCAGGGTGAGTACCGCACGGGCGGTGTTTTTCGCTGTATTCGCGATCCAGACGTTTTCTGCGTGTCGGCCGGGCAGGCTTCCCAGGGCCCGCGATCCCCGTTTGTTCCGTGCCCGTCCTCGACTGGCTGTTTGCTACTCGTTACTGGCTACCGCGTACCGGCTACTTTGGCTGCGGCCGAAGGCCGCGCCAGGGTCTCTGCGGTAAGGAATCCTTGAGTTATTGGGGCGGCTCAGCCAATCCAGTGGTGGCTGTGGGTTTGGGAGCGGCGGGGGGCGTGAAACACTTCTCGCAGCGCGGCTCGAACTCCTCCGGGCCGCCGACGAGATTGTTGTCCAGCAGCGGCACCGTGCGGTGCGTGCGGTTGGCCGGTCGGCCGCAGGCTTTGCATTCGGCGGTCAGGACCGTAGTGTCGGCGATGCGGCTCAACCGTTCAACGTGGGGGAACACATCGCCCCACATGTCCAGGTCCAGTCCTGTGCAGATGACCCTCATGCCGCGCTTGGCCAACTCTTGGCAAACTTCGACAATCGCGTCGTCAAAGAAGTGGATTTCGTCAATGGCCACCACCTCGGCGTCGCCGACGCGGTCGAGGATCGCTCGGGCGTTTTCGACGGTCTGGGCGGTGGCGGTCCGGCGGTGGTGTGTGACGATGTGTGTCGGTGAGTAGCGATCATCGATCGCGGGTTTCAGTGTGACAATCCCCGTCGACGGGGCAAGCGCCTCGATCCGCCGGATCAACTCCGTCGTCTTGCCGCTGAACATGCAGCCGATGATGAGTTCGATGGTGGTGTTGGCCAAAGGAATATCTGCCTGTTCGCCTTCGGGGCATCTGCCAAACGGCAAGCCACGGGCGGAACTCTTTGCACTAACCTCGTCGTTTGACAGAGCCCAGCCACAAGGTGCGGAGCGATAGGGATCGTACAACAGCGGAGGCTTCTTGCAAAGCCGTGGTCGGGTGTCCGCCGCTTCCTGCTTGCAGCCTACGGCTTGCGACTTACGATTACTCGCTACGCGGAGTTTTTGGCTGCGAACTGTTGCACGGCGGGGCAGGCGCTGGGGTCGTTGCAGCACACGTCGCGGATGTACTCATAGTAGATCTGCGACTGCATGTTGAAATCCGTCCGCAGGGCGCACTTGAGGGTGATTCGAGGTTTGGTCTTGGTCAGGCCGATGATCAGCGAGCGCAGGTAGACTTGATTCTTGCCCACGTGACACTTCATCCTGCGGTTGAGTGTGCGCTCCATCTCCGTGCGGTTGGTATTCGCTTCCTCTTCGGTGATGGGGGGAATCGAGTCGGTCACGTCCAGCGAGGTCTGCAACACGCGCGAGATTTCGCGATCGATGCGAGATTGATCAACGGGATATTCGAGGAAGCCCTTGGCGCCGGCCTTCATGGCCTGCATTTGCAGGGCGCCGGCGCCGCGGCCGGCCACGACAATCACCGGCACGACCGAGCCGTAGCTCTTCATATAGCGGAGTAGCTGTAGAGCTTCCTTCTTTTGGGAGTCCAGGCCGACGACGGCCAGCGCGGGCGAAATCTTGAGGATCATCTTCAGCCCGGCTTTGACGTCACGGACCGCGATGGGCTCATGGTGGACCGAGCACAAGACCTCCAGGGCTTTACGGACACGCTTGTCGCTGTGGACAATGACGATCTTGGATTCCAAGGAGTGAACCTTTCTGTTCGTGAGCTACTCGTTTCCCTCTGGTCGGTGGGAGACACTCCGGCGGGGCGGTTACCCGATAGAATTGAGTATAGGGGGTTTTCTGAGGAAGATCAACGGATTCTTCACTTATCTTCCGGCGATTGGGCGGACCCACGAGACGAATCGCTGAGTCCTCTGGATTGCGAAAACCGCGCAACAGCCAGTAAGGAGAGTACTCGTCGGCTGAATCATTGGCCGATTCCAATCTGGCGCGGAGAATATAACAGCCGTTTTGGACGTTGTGAGTAATCTGGAGTCATGGCGATTCGATGTCAGTGCTTTTGCGGCGCCCGGTATGACGTGGCCGACGTCTACGCCGGCAAGCGCGTGGCGTGTCCGAAGTGCGGCAGCCGGATCGCTGTGCCGACCGGCCGGCCCTCGGACCTGGAGCCGTTCGACCTGGCAGACGACGACGGCGCGAATTCCGCCACCGCCGGAATGACCGCCGCCCGGCAAGAGGCTGAGCTTGTTCGAGCTTCTCTCCGCAAAGCGCCCCAGGGCATGTCCGCTCCGCCGCCGGTTGTCGTTGAGGCTTCGAGCGGATTGTGGCGCGACGTGTTGGGTGCGTTCAATCATTGGGCATCCCTCGAAAGTGCAATCTCGTTTCTTTTTGTTTGGTTCTTGAACCTTGTGGCCGCTTCCGTGTGTACGTTTGCCCTCGTTGCTGCCCGCATGGGCGCGCGTCGGGCGATGATCATCGGGGTATTCGGCGTGCTGCTCTATGGTTATGTCAGCGCGTATTTCATGAAAAGCATCACGCGCTCGGCTGCGGGGGAGCGAGGCTTGCCGCCTCACACCATATCAGGGAGCTTCATCGACGATTTGGTTATGCCTATGTTGCTGTGGTGGGGGTGTGTCTTGTTCGTTTTGGCGCCGGCTATCGTTGGGGCCTTCGTAATGAGCACAGTCGGTGTGGGCGAGGAAGTCGACTGGTGGGTCAGTGTCGTGCTGACGGGCATGGGGGCGTTCTTTTGGCCGATCTGCATCTTGACTGTGTCACTCGGCGGATTCTCCATGCTGCTCCGCTTCGATGCCTTGGTGGTGTCCATCGTGCGATCACCCGCTCACTACCTATTGATCGTCGCACTGGTCGCCGCCGCATTGGGCCCGAGTTTCGTGCTTCGCTTTTCGGGCATCGTTGAGGCCCCCGCCACATTCGATGCGTTCTTCCGGATGCACAGTATGCTGCTCCGTACTGCGATCGTTGGGCTCGAGTGTTACGCCATGCTGGTCTGCACACGATTAGTAGGTTTGTACTACCACCACTTCAAGAGCGATTATCCCTGGGCGCTGGGATAGAGCGGGTCGGGCGAAAGAAACCTTGTTCGTCTGCCATACAATCATATAATCGCGGCCAAGGATTCGACTTTGGTCAGGAATTAGTTGCATGGACGCGCGCCGCCGGTTTGTCATTTCGCTCTATCTTCTCATCGGTTTTCTCATTGTCGGCACGGTCGGTTATGTGGTAATTGAAGGCACCGCTCCGCTCGAAGCGGCCTATGTGACCATCATGACCGTCTTTTCGTCGATGGGCAGTGAGTCCCTTGATCTTTCCACTGCGGGTCAGGTTTTCACGATGTTCCTGATCATCGCGGGAGTGGGAAGTGTTTATTATGCCTCGGTATCACTCGTGACTTTGTTTGTGAGCGGCGAACTCCGTTCAGCTCGGGAGAAAGTGAAAGTGCAAAAGCAGATCAACGACCTGAAGAACCACGTGATCGTGTGCGGCTACGGCCGAATGGGCAAACTCGTGGCGGATCAGCTCCGCGCCGAGGGCGCTCGCGTCGTTGTCGTCGATAATGACGCGGAGAAGATCAGCGCCATCGAACCGGAAGGCCTATTGCACGTCAAGGGCGATGCGTCTGAAGAGACCACGCTGATCGAGGCGGGCATCGCCCGCGCCGATACGCTGGTGGCCACGCTGCCGCGAGATTCAGACAACCTCTACGTCGCCCTGACCGCGCGCGGGCTGAAGAAAGACCTGCTGATCATCGCCCGAGCGGAATCAACCACGACCGAAGGCAAGCTGCTGCGTGCCGGCGCCGACCGGGTGGTCTGCCCGCAAGTCATCGGCGCGTATCGCATCTCGAGTCTGGTGACGCGGCCGAATGTTGTGGATTTTGTCGACGTAGCAGCCAAGGGCGTGGAATTCGAGATCGACGAGTACCGCATCGGCGAAGGCTCCACGTTGGCCGGCAAGAGCCTGCGGGACAGCGCCCTCAGGCAGAAAGTCGATGCGATGGTCGTAGCCATCAAGCACTCCGATGGACGGACGACGTTCAACCCTTCGGCGGACGAGGTTGTTCAAGTGGACGATACGTTGATCGTTATTGGGCGGCTGGACACATCCAGTCGCCTGGCCCAGCTTTGAAGCCAGCACCGGCTCAGAGACGCCCTGTGCAATTTGGCGCAAATTTTGCTCGACAAGGTTGCGATTGGATCCCAATGTTATCTATAATCCTGGTACCCATGACGAATTGGGTTTTCGACTGACCTTTTCCGCGAGGAGCGAAACATGACCCATATTATTGGTGATCCGTGCATCGGGACGAAAGACACCTCCTGCGTGGCGGTTTGCCCGGTGGATTGCATTCATCCGACCAAGGAGGATGCCGATTTCGAGCAGGAGGAAATGCTCTACATCGATCCGGAGACGTGCATCGACTGCGGTTTGTGCGTCGATGAATGTCCCGTGACGGCCATTTGGCCTGAGGATGAAGTGCCCGACGATCAACAGAAGCACTTCGAGACCAACGCCGAATATTTCAAGCGCAAACCGGTCTAGTACCGGCCGAACATCGCGGTTCGATCACGCACGCCGCGTCAGGGCCGGCGTGCGTTTTCTTTGCGGCGAGGCCTGTTCCGCAGCGGAGCCCACCTTCGGCACGCAGGATGCTCCTTCGCAGGCTCGCGGCTCGATCACCAGGCCCAGATTCCAGATTGTCGGACTGGGGCTGGCGTCGCGGTGGCAAAACGACTAAACTGCCCGGCTTAACAGACCCCGCTCTGATTGTGGTCGAGTGAGGGTCGATTGTGTCAGTTGCTCGAACTTGGTGATGCGTCGGATCCACGTTCGGCCATGAAGATGTCGGCGCGGTCGTCAGTATGAAGTTCACGTTGGTTGATCGGATCACGGAACTGGTGCCCGGGCGCCGGATCTGCACCATCAAGTCGCTGACTTTGTCCGAAGAGTATCTGGGCGACCACTTTCGCACGTTCCCGGTGATGCCCGGCGTGCTCATGTTGGAATGCATGATTCAGTCCGCGGGCTGGCTGGTGCGGGCTACTGAGGACTTTGCCCACAGCTTGGTGTTGTTGGCCGGTGCCAAGAATGTGAACTACAAGAGCTTCATCACCCCCGGCGGCGTGCTCCGCATGGAGGTCGATTGCAAACGCATGGAAGCCAACCAAAGCGAGTTCGTCGGGAAGGGTTTCTGTGAAGATCGGGAGATGGTCAAGGCGAGGATCGTTTTGAATCACGTGAACCTCGCCGATGAAAAGCCGGCCCTGGAAGCCGTCGACCGCGAACTGGTCGCACAGACCCGGGCACAATTTGCACTAATTGGCGGCGAACCGTTCGTTGCGGCGGGCGCCGCGTCATGATGCGATTGAGGAGGTAGAAACGCGATGGCCAAGAGTCGGGACGAAATCTTTGCACAAGTGCAAAGCACACTGGTAGATGCCTTGGGTGTCGATGAAGAGGAAGTCTCTGAAGGCGCCACGCTCACCGAGGATCTGGGCGCCGAGAGCATCGATTTTCTGGACATTGTTTTTCGACTTGAGAAGGCCTTCGGCATCAAGATTC
>JADFJZ010000293.1 GCA_022565195.1 Planctomycetota bacterium
GGGCACGACGCTGAGCCGCACGGTCTCGATGATCTCTTCATTCGGCTTCACGCCGGATAATCGCAGCCTGCTTGGCGTGGCGGTTACATACGGCTTGACGGTGCCCGTCAGAGTGAGTTTGAAAGAGGCGCTGCGGGGATCGTTGGTGGTCACGGTCACCCGCTTGGTGAACTTGGTCAGGTTGCTCGTTCGGAGCTTGAGAGGGATCCGGCCCGTCCCGCCGGGCGGGATTTCGCGGTCGTATTCCCCGTTCGTCGTACATCCACAGCTCGGCTTGACGTTCAGGATTTTCAAAACGGCCGTGCCCGTGTTCTTAATCACGAAGGTGTAATCGAGCGTCGGCTTGATCCACACTTCTCCGAAGTCATGAACCGGCTCTTCGATTAGCAGTTGCGGTCCAGCGGCCGGCGTGGCATCTTGTGTGACCGCTACCGACTGCTCCCGCTGTGCTTCTTTCTCTTGAGCCGAGATTGACAAGGCGCCCACCGTGAGCGCCACACCGGCGAGAATACCCGGCACCCATTGTCTTGCCAGATGAGTGTTCAACATGCGTACCTCACTTTCCGCGGCAGTCACTGCCGCAAGTTGCCATAACATCCTTCAAACGAATTCCCACTTCGGTCCGCTTCCCCGGAGGACTAGATTGTCGCGCACCTCCCACGCACTGCCGCCACTCGTCGTGAGTGGGGCGGCAGCAGCGTGATGCGCCGGCGACCCGGCTGTGTTGAAAGTTCGACCCGAGGACGCGTACAATACGTAGAGGAGCGCCGATAGCAGCAGTGGAACCGATCCATTCCACCCCTCTACAGAAACAAATACGTGTTCCGCGGTTTCCGGCTGCCAGGTTTCTGCGAGAATTTATGAAATTCAATTCAAAGGAGCCGCTGACAGGCTGGATCGCAAGGACATGGGGTTGAGCAAGAATCAAAGTGACCAAGCCGGCAAGCTGGAGGCCATGCTGCCCGTGGTGTACCGCGAGCTGCGTGCCCTGGCCTATCAGCTTTTCGAAGGCCAGCGAAGCGACCACACGCTTCAGCCGACCGCGCTGGTACACGAAGTTTACCTCCGCCTGGCCGGCCAGGACGGTTCCCAGGAGTTTACGCGCGCGGAGTTTGTGGCTGCTGCGGCGCGGATGATTCGGTATATCCTGGTGGATCACGCCCGCGCCCGCCAAACCGCAAAACGCGGAGGAGGCCGCAAGGCGCTGCCGTTGCAGGAATCCATGGCGTTGACTCCGGAGAAGGGCGTGGACTTTCTGGCCCTTGACGAAGCAATGAACAAGCTGGCCGAGTTTGATGCCCGCAAGGCGAAGCTCGTTGAACTGCGGTTCTTCGGAGGATTGACGATGGACGAAACTGCTGAGACGCTGGGCATCCCTCCGCGTTCGCTGTATCGCGAATGGGAGGTCACCAAAGCGTGGCTGGCGCGTGAGCTGGGGAAGGGTGATCCCGATGACTCCTGATCAGTGGCAAGAAGTGCAGGATCTATTCAGCGCAGCGCTGGATCTGCCGGCAGACCAGCGGTCTGAGTTTCTGAGCAAAGCTTGTGCCGCAGACGCAATGCTGCGTGCCGAAGTCGAATCGCTGCTGGCGGCGCACTCCAAAGGGACGGACGTTATCGAAGCCCCGGCGCTGGGGCAGGGTTTCTCGGTTCCCGCGCCGGACTCGTTGCTGCGCGGGAGCGAACTGACGTCGGCGCCTGATCGCGTCGGTCCGTACCGCCTGGAACAAATCATCGGCAGCGGTGGAATGGGTTCGGTGTACCGGGCGGTTCGAGATGACGGCGAGTTTGAACAGCAGGTGGCCGTCAAGTTCATCCGTTACGGCGGCGGCCGGGAGGCGCTGCTGCGGCGATTTTATCAAGAGCGCCAATTGCTTGCCCGTCTGAATCATCCGAACATTGCCCGCCTGCTCGACGGGGGCACGACGGGCGAGGGCATGCCCTATCTGGTCATGGAGTACATCGACGGCCGGCCGATCGACGAGTACTGCGACAGTCGCCGCCTGCCCATCACCGATCGCCTGGAATTGTTTCGTGCAGTGTGCGCGGCGGTCGATGCGGCTCATCGGGCGCTCGTTGTTCATTGTGACTTGAAGCCGAGCAACATTCTGGTGACTTCCGGCGGCGTGCCCAAGCTGCTCGATTTCGGGATCGCCCGCATCGTTCAACTCGAAACGCCCGACGGCGCCGAGCGAACCACCACCGTTCCTCTCACGCTGATGACGCCGGATTACGCCAGCCCCGAGCAAATCCGCGGCGCCGCCGTTTCGACTTCGAGCGATGTTTATTCGCTCGGCGTGATCCTCTATGAATTGCTCACGGGCCGGCGGCCGTTCCGATTGAAGACGCGCGTGCGCTTCGAGCTCGAGCGCATCGTGTGCGAGCAGGAGCCGCCCAGGCCGAGTGCCGTGGTCGTCGATGGCGGGAAGGCGGCGGTCTCGGAGCGGTCTTCGAGCCGCGGCCACGCGCTCGCGCAGTTGTGCCGCGAACGTCAATCGTCGCCGGCGCGATTGCACCGGCGGCTGCTGGGCGATCTGGACACCATCCTGCTGCGCGCCCTGCGCAAGGAGCCGGACCGCCGCTACTCCTCGGTCGAGCAGTTCTCCGAAGACGTTCGTCGCCACTTGGTGGGGCTGCCGGT
Organism: Planctomycetota bacterium; assembly: GCA_022565195.1. The sequence goes on from JADFJZ010000293.1 coordinate 2,642, forward strand.
GATTGCCCGCAACGACACATTGATGTACCTCGCGTCGAAGTTCATTCGCCGGCGCAAAGGTGTCGTCATTGCGGCGACTCTGGTGTTGTTGAGCTTGCTCGGTGGTTTTTTCGGGATCATCCGAGAGGCGAAGATCACCGCCGATCAACGCGACATCGCCCAGGCGAATTTGCAGCGGGCTAAGACGGCGGAGGCGCTGCTGGTCGATGAAGCGGCGACGGCGCGTACATCGGCCCGTCAGGCGGAGATGATCAATACGTTTCTGCGCAGCATGCTTGCAGCGGCCAACCCTTACGAGCAAGGCCGGGACGTGACCATGATCGAGGTCCTGGATCGCGCTGCGGCACGTGTGGGCGCCGAGTTGTCCGTCGAGCCGGCAGTGGAAGCAGCCGTCCGCCGGACCATTGGGAACACTTACCGCAGCTTGGGCGCCTACGACAAAGCTGAGAAACACTTGCAAGCGGCCGTCGCGATCCATCAGCAAGACTACACTCGGAATGAGTTGGCGACGAACGACTTAGCGCGCAGTCTTATTGGTTTGGCGGGTGTGCTGCAGGATCGCGGCGACTACACCGGCGCCGAACTTCTGTATCGCCGGGCGCTGGAGGTCTATCGCGGCTTGCGCGGCGACGATCATTTGGACGTGATCGGCACGATGACGTCGTTGGCACTGTTGCTCCGGGCCAAGGGTGACGAAAAAGAGGCGGACGCGCTGCTGCGTCAAGCTTCAGAGCGGTATGTGCGTTCCCCGCGTGCTGAGACCCGCGAGGAAGTTGACGTTGGCGGACCGACGAGCCACAGCCACCTTGCATTGCTGCTGCGCTATCAGGGCGACTGGGACGGGGCCGAGCGCCTGTTGCGACAATCGCTGGCAGAGCAGCAGCGGCTGTACGGCCCGCAGCATCCCCGGACGGGCGACAGCGCGGCGGCACTGGCCTCGTTTCTTCAAGAAAAAGGCGACTACGAGGCTGCGGCTGAGTATCACCGCCGAGCCCTCGCGATCCGCC
>JADFJZ010000294.1 GCA_022565195.1 Planctomycetota bacterium
AGCGAAATCTACGAATTGAACAAGGCCGTCATCGGTGCGGATCCGTCCCGTCTCAAAGTCGGCGTCGCCTTGACGCTCCCCGCCCACTGACTACGGATTGTGAGGAACACCGGCGGACGTGAGGCGTGTGCGTCCCGTCGTGGCTAACGGCGGGTCGCGGCGCGCACTTCGTCGAAGGCGAAGCGATGTTTCGCACACACGCAGTGGGTCCGGGCGGCATGGAGTCGTGGAGGGTTTGCTTGACAACAGTGAGCAATCGAATTCCAATACTCTGTTCGGAAGCGCAGCCGGCGTTCCGTACAGTGATTTATGTCTATGCAGCCCAAAATGCAACAAATCGCCGTCGGCTCCGATCATGGCGGATACGAACTCAAGGAGCTTATCAAGGCCCATCTTCAACAAGCCGGCCAGTCCGTAACCGATTGCGGCACCGGCAGTACGGAATCAGTTGACTATCCAAAGTACGCTCAGGCTGTCGCCTCCGCGGTCGCGACGGGCCAAGCCGATTGCGGCATTATGGTCGATCGCGCGGGCATTGGATCGACGATGGCGGCGAACAAGTTGCCCGGAATTCGGGCGGCGTTGTGTTACGATCTGTCCTCGGCGCGGAACAGCCGCATGCACAATAATGCCAATGTGCTGTGTATGGGGGCGGGACTGATCGGGACGGATTTGGCGCTGCAAATCGTTGACTTGTGGCTCGCGACCGCGTGTACTGAGGAAAGGCATCTCCGCAGGGCGATGATGATCGAACCGCCGAAAGAATCTGTACCTGTACCGGGTGCGTGTGATGAGCATACTTGCTCCTGCGCGCACAACGACCCCGCAGAAAACCTCTCGGATCAGGATGTCGAGCGCATCGCCGAGCGCATGGCCGCGATGTCGGGGGATTCCGGATCGGCGATCTGTACAAACTTGGCCTGCGCGCTGTGTCGGTTGTGTGCCGACACGAACCCGGATCTTGTACGTCAACTCGTCGGCATGGGAGCCGATCGCATCGGGCACCGACCCGGCGGTGGCGACATTCCGAACGATCTTGCGAAGTACATTGACCACACGCTCCTGCGGCCGGACGCGACACGACAGGAAATCGTGGATCTGTGCGAAGAAGCAGCGCAATATGGCTTCGCCAGCGTGTGTGTCAACCCGACGTACGCGAGTCTGGCTGCCGAGCAGCTCAAAGGAAGCAGCGTACCCGTCTGTGCGGTCGTGGGTTTTCCATTGGGCACACACGTGCCGGAGATCAAGGCCCTGGAGGCCCGGCGGGCGGTTCGTGACGGCGCTCGCGAAATTGACATGGTGATCAACGTCGGCGCACTCAAGAGCGGCGACGACGAACTCGTCTTTCGCGATATCCGGGCCGTGACCGACGCCTGCATGGAAGGCCGCGTGATTTGCAAGGTGATCCTCGAAACCGTGCTGCTGACCGACGACGAGAAAGTACGCGCCTGCCGGTGCGCCAAACGAGCCCGTGCGGACTTCGTCAAGACCTCGACCGGCTTTGGCGGCGGTGGAGCGACACCTCATGATGTCGCCTTGATGGCGGAAGCCGTCAGCGGCACCAAGATGGGCGTCAAGGCGTCCGGCGGAATCCGATCCTATGAAGACGCCCAGAAGATGATTCAGGCCGGCGCCACGCGCCTGGGCGCCAGCGCCGGAATAAAAATCATCAGGGAATCCAAGGGGCTGACCGTCTCGCAAGACACAGCCGCACAGAGGTATTGACCGAACATGAAGAACGTCGATTTGCGTGCATATGTGTTTCTGGACAGTCTGCAGCCGCAGTACGCGGCCTTCCTGGCGACCGTGGCCCAGGGCTATCTTCCCACTGTTGGGCAGGCCTCGCTGTTGGTGGAGATTTCGCCCGGCATCGAAATCAATCGCATCACCGACATTGCGCTGAAATCAACGCAAGTCACGCCGGGCATGCAGATCGTCGAAAGACTCTACGGACTGCTCGAAATCCATTCGGAATCGCAGGCGGACGTGCGGCAGGCCGGTCGCGCGATTCTCTCGGCGCTGGAACTGAAAGAAGAGGATCGCCGCAAGCCGCGGACACTCTCATCACAGGTGATCCGCCGCATCGACGACCATCAGACGCAGTTGATCAACCGCATGCGCCACGGGAACATGATCGTGCCCGGCCAGACGCTCTACGTGATGGAGCTCGAGCCGGCCGCCTATGCGGCACTGGCCGCCAACGAGGCGGAGAAGGCCGCGGAGATCAACATCCTCGAAGTCCGCTCGTACGGCAGCTTTGGTCGGGTCTATCTGGGCGGTGAGGAGCGGGACATCGACGTGGGATATCGCGCGGCCGAGGCGGCGATCGCCGCTGTCAGCGGACGCGAGGTCAAGGAATAGGCCGGTCCCGCTCGCCGCAAAGCGGGCGCGACGCGTGAAACAAGACTACTTTCGAACGATTCCGTTCAAGAGAGGAAATCGGACATGGCAGAAGCGCTGGGAATGATCGAGACGCGCGGTTTTGCGGCGATGGTCGAGGCCTCGGACGCGATGGTCAAGGCCGCCAAGGTCGAGCTGGTCCATTACGAGAAGATCGGTGGGGGGTACGTGACCACCATCGTCCGCGGGGACGTAGCGGCGGTTCGCGCCGCATGCGACGCCGGTCAGGCCGCCGCCTCGCGTGTGGGTGAGGTCGTAACCGTCCACGTGATCGCGCGTCCGCACACCAATGTCGATCTGGTGCTTCCGCTCGGCCGCGCCGAAGAGGCCGCCGCCGAGTCCAAGAAGACTTCTCGATAGTTCCAGGACCGAGTCGCCGCGCTTCCCAACAGCGGGATCAGGGCGCGCGGTTGGTTTGGGGCGCGAGGACATCGCATGGTTCTGGCTAAAATCATCGGCACCGTGGTCGCTACGCAGAAAGAACGGAGCATGGAGGGGTTGCGCTTCATGCTCTGTCAGCCCGTGGACCTGGACGGTGAGCCGGCCGGCGGGTCGGTGGTGGCGGTCGATGCCGTCGGCGCCGGCGTGGGGGAGATGGTCCTGTACGCATCGGGCAGCTCGGCCCGGCAGACCGTCGTGACCGACAAGCGTCCCTGTGACGCGGTGATTATGGCCATCGTGGACAACTGGGAAGTACACGGCGAACTGAAATACAAAAAGGGCGCGGATTGAGCGAGCGATGAGAATCGACTCGCGCGAGCACCGACATGACCCAACTGAACGATCGACAGGTTGATCTGATTGCGAGGCGCGTGGTGGCGCGGCTGGCCGGCGGAGCGTCGCCTGACCGGTCGATGACTGCACAGTCCGCCGCCGTGACGACGTCAACGGGCGCCCCCGCGATCGATCTGAAAGAAGGGATCTTTGCCGACGTGGACTCGGCCGTCGGTGCGGACGAAGCGGCGCAGCGAGAGTTGATGGGCATGACGCTGGCCAAGCGCGACGAGATGGTGGCCTCGATCCGACAAAGGATAGCCGCCAATTACGAAAACCTCTCCCGCATGGCCCACGAAGAGACCGGTCTGGGACGCGTCGAAGACAAGATTCGCAAGAACCGCTTGGTCAACGAAAAAACACCCGGCACCGAAGACCTTCTTCCCATGGCCCGTTCGGGCGATCGCGTGCTCGTGCTGACCGAGCCGTCTCCATTCGGCGTGATCGCGGCAATAACC
>JADFJZ010000295.1 GCA_022565195.1 Planctomycetota bacterium
TACCAACCTGGGCTCCTCCGGAGCCGGAACACGCCACGCTCATCGCCACACCCACACCTACACGCACACGCATAGCAACCCCAAACACCCACGCTAGCGCATCGACACACTTAAATCTGCGGGATGGTGTTGTGGCGACTGACGTTCTTGTTTGTCCTCGGTCAGCAGAGACTCCGACCTCCACTTCAAGACCCAACCCGCACTTTTTCGAGTGGCCAAACGCTAGGTCGTGGGGACTGCGGGGGTCATCTGGGGCATCGCCGGCGTCCGGCCGGGCGAGAGCATCTCGTCGAGCGACTCGGCCGGCTCCTCACCATAGCGCACCAGCCGGGCCGAGTTGAAGCACACTACGGCGCTGGAAATCAAGTGCATGAGCAGCGCGACGATGACCGCCAGTTCCTCAGCGAAGATCACGACCAAGGCTTCGGCAGCGACGATGTAGAGCACGCCGAACACCAGATTCTGCCAGATGACTTTCATGGTCTTACGGGACAGCTTGATCAGGAACGGCAAACGGCTGAGATCGTTGTTCATGAGGGCGATATCGGCAGAGTTGATGGCGATGTCGCTTCCGGCAGCGCCCATAGCGATGCCGAGGTCGCCGGCCGCCAGCGCGGGGGCATCATTCACACCATCGCCGACGACGGCCACTTTGTGGCCGGTGGCCTGGAGTTCAGAAACCAACTTGAGCTTTTCCGCCGGCAACACTTCCGCATGCACAGAGGTACAACCCATTTCCGCAGCCACGCGCCGGGCGACCGCCCAGCGATCGCCGGTCAGCATGGTCAGGTTCTTGATGCCCAAACCGGGCAGCTCTGCCAGAGCCGCTTGAGCTTCGGGGCGTGTTTTGTCTTCCAGCCCGATCCAGCCGATGCACTTCTTGTCGCGCACGACGTAGAGCATGCTCAGGCCTTCGGATTCCTGATACTCGGGCTGGTCCAGCAGGCTCATGTCCGCGCCCTGGTCGCCAAGCCACTTGGCCCGGCCAACCATCAGTTGCGAACCGCTGACCGAACCCACGACGCCCAAGCCGGCGGTCTCCTTGAAGTTCTTTACTTCGCCCAGTGACAGCTTGGCCTTTTGCGCCACGGCCACGACTGCCCGGGCGATGGGGTGCTTGCTGGCGTTTTCGAGGCTGGCAGCCACTTTCAGCAATTCAGCGCCTTCCACGCCCGGCGCCGGCTTCATTTGTGTCACCGAGAGTTCGCCAGTGGTCAGTGTGCCCGTCTTGTCGAACACCATCGCCGTCAAGTTTCGGGCGTGTTCCAGACTGACCACGCTCTTGATCAAAATGCCCAGCCGGGCCGCACAGGACAGCGCCGCCACCATCGCCGTCGGCGTGGCGAGGATCAGCGCACACGGGCAGGCCACCACCAGCATCTTGATCGCGGTGCGGATGCCTTCGTCGGAAGGAGTGAAGTAAAGAACGATGCCGGCGATCATCAGAATCGTCGGTGTATACCAGCTCGCATATTGGTCGATCAGCTTCATCAAGGGAATCTTGGTGCGCTCGGCGTTGGCGATGAGTTCCTGAACGCGACCCAGCGTGGTGTCCTTGCCCGCCTTGGTCACTTCGATGTCCAACATGCCGGTCATGTTGTTCGTGCCGCCGAACACTTCGTCACCCACTGCTTTGTCGACCGGGAGCGACTCGCCCGTGATGTTCGCTTGGTTGATGGCCGACTCGCCCGAGATGATCTTGCCGTCGGCGGGAATGTTGTCGCCGGGGCGAACTCGGACGCGGTCGCCCGGCCGCAATGTCTTGGCGGCCACGTCGACTTCGCCACTCTCGGTGATCTTGTGCGCCTTCTCCGGTGTCAAATGCATCAATGAGGCGATTGCGGCGCGGGCCCCCAGGGCGCTGCGCGACTCGATCAACTCGACGATGATCATGAAGAAGGCGATCAATCCCGCTTCGCGATAGTCGCCGATGGCGATGGCGGCCAGCACGGCCATCGCGACCAGTTCGTCCATGTGCATCTCGCCGCGCCAGAGATTCTTGACGGCCGTCCAAATCAGCGGCGCGCCGAGCATGAGCGCGCCCACCAGCGCCATCAGATCGGCGTGGGCATTGCGCATGGTCTCCCGGCCGCCCTCGATAACGCGCAGGTTCTGGTCGGAGTAGATCCAGGGCGCAATGTAAGACAGGAACACGAGCACGCCGCCCAGAAGCATCGCCAGAACGAAGAACGACGAGGCGGAGGACTGCTCTTTTATCGATTTAGTCACGTGGTCGTGGGCCATGAAATACGCACCTCATCTCAACAGAAAAGCCCAACAGGAGGCTGCCGAAGCGTTCTACACACTCGCGAGCAGTTGAATCCCCACTAACGCCCGAGTGCCGAAACCTCTCGCTTCCATCTAAGATCAATGCCAATAACGAATTGCGCGAAGACCCTCCGCGCAGCTTACGATCCTGTTCCTACGATTCCGGGAGACGATTGTTCGCGGCTCCGTCGAGATAAGTCCAGACTCGGCCTCGGTGGCCCGTCCACCGAGCTGAAGTCAGAAGATTTATTGACTGTCCCGGCCCAAGAGCTATAGTGGAACTATATCCCCTTGTTCGCATAGACTTAGGTATGATTTGGTGAATGCGAGATTTCCGGAACAGGGGCCTACCCGCACGATCCATTGGAGAAATCGATGAAACCCTCGAACACCGTGCGAAGATCGCAATATATGCCGCTAGCCATTGCAATTGCTGGACTTACAGCATTTCAGGCGAGCTTGCCGGTTTGTCTGGCCCAAGACGATGATGGCAACGCCGCGGCATCGACCACCAAGACGCCAGCCGACGACGCCAAGTCTTTGTTCGCCAACTTCTTGCACAACGCCGTGCTGGGCAAGTTCATCCGGGCTGACGCCTTCGCCAAGAGCCTGCTGGCCAAGAACCCCGACCCGCTCGATGTTCTCAAGTGGGCTGACGAGCACACCAACAGCATCAAGACGCTTGATTTGCTACTCAGCAAGATAGAAGTCAGCGAGAGCGCCAGCCAGGTAATGGACTTGATCCGTGAAGGCGAACTGTTGATGCGTAGAGACCCGCAACGCATCAAGGCCAACATCCAGAAGCTCGGCGGCGAGCCGCAAATGGAGTTCAACGCGACCAACCGACTGCGTGACTCCGGGGAGTATGCCGTCCCCTGGCTGGTCAGCACGCTCCAGGACGATACTCAGTCGAGCCTGCACAGCCGCATCATTCGCATGCTGCCAAAGATGGGCAAGAACGCGGTCAATCCGCTGGTCATTGCTTTGAAGATGGACGACAACGAGACCAAGCAGTTTCTCGTGAAGGCGCTGGGGCAGATCGGATATCCGCAGGCCATTCCTCATTTGCTCGCCGTCCTTGAGAACCCAACATCTTCCCGAGAGCTGCGGAGCGCGGTCGAAAACGCGATATCAAACATTATCTCCAGCAGTCCCTCCCTGCCCTCCATCGCGCCCGGCGAAGCGTTTCTGGATCTGGCGAAGCAGTATTACGCGGATCACGGTTCCGTCAAAGCCGACCCACGGGTCGATTTCGCCAACGTATGGTATTGGCGTGATGGGCGGCTGCCGCGCACTGAGGTGCCGCGCGAAATCTTCAATGAAATAAT
>JADFJZ010000296.1 GCA_022565195.1 Planctomycetota bacterium
CAATTTCGCAATCGGAACGCGCTGTGAGACTGGTTGAATTCCTCAGGCCCGCGCCTATGATGTCGCATTGCGGACCTGCCGAGGCAATCGAGTTCACTGAGAAAGGCGGATCACTATGAAGACGATGGCGGCACTGGTCTTGGGCATGTGCGCCTTGCTGGCGACCACGGATGACAAGCGCCGCGATCCCGAAGGCATGTCGTGCCGCGATGTCGTGATCGTGCGCTATGTCGACGGCCCCAAAGCGGACGAGTTTTCTACGCATGTGGCCGACCATCTGGAGTTCCTGCGCAAGGGGCTCCAATCCGGGGACATTCTCTTCGCCGGCCCCCTGCAAGACGGACCGGGCGGCTACACTATTTACGGGCTGACGGACAAGAAGAAAGTAGAAAAGCTGGTGTGGCAGGACCCCTTGATTGCGAACAAGGTCTGCACTTATGAAATGAATACGTGGATGATGTGTAAAACAGCGCCCGCAGACGGGAAGTAAGACCCGATCGGCAGGCGGGCCGGGCTGACTCACAATAAAGGAGAGCATGACTCATGCCGGAAGAAAGAACGGACGCACAATCGTTTAAGGGAAATCCATTGACTCTGGTCGGGCCGATCCTGGAATGCGGCACGGCGGCGCCGGACTTCAAACTGGTCAAGAACGACCTCAGCGACGCCACACTGGCCAGCTATGCGGGCAAGGTGAAGATCCTCAACGTGTTCCCCTCGCTCGACACGCCGGTGTGCGACGCGCAAATGCGGCGGTTCAATGAGGAGGCGGCGGGACTGGGAGACGACGTGGTCGTGCTGGGCATCAGCCGTGACTTGCCGTTCGCTCAGAAGCGCTGGTGCGGGGCAGCCGGGGTTGAGCGGGTCGAGACCATGAGTGATTTTCGGGGCACCTTCGGCGAGACCTACGGCGTGCTCATCAAAGACGGCCCCCTGGGCAACTTGCTGGCCCGGGCGGTGTTTGTGGTGGACAAAGGCGGCAAACTGGTCTACCAGCAAATCGCTCCGGAACTGACCAAGGAGCCCGACTACGCCCCCGTGCTCGAAGCAGCTAAGAAGGCGCTTTAGGATTCAATATCGCAAGAATCACCGAGCCGTGGGCTTCAGCCCACGCGGACTTGCGCATTGCGGAAATGTCGCCCCGATGCACATCCGCGCGGGCGGAAGCCCACAGCTATTTTCACAATACACGCCCGCTCCCTGGCGGTCGCACCTCTGGATGCCTGCCCGTACCCTAACGTTTGCGGTTGCAAGGACTTCCATCTCCAACGGTGTCCTCGTCCCTGGCTCACTTCGTCGAAGTTCGCTCCGTTGGCCGGCGGCGGTATAATGTTTGGGCGGGGTTATCATTGCCCGGCCTTGATACAGGACCTAACATCAATTTGGCCGGTGTGCGACTCCTTTTGCGTTATGGTGTATAGACTGAGGGTAGTTACGCGCAGTGACGCCGAACTTTTCATCTGGGTGAGCGAATAACAATATGATGCCGATGTCGGTACGGATCATCTCCATCCTCCTGTTTCTCTGCTCTAATGCTTTGGGAGACATAGGCGTAGAGATCGCGACGGTCGGTTTCCGAGGCGACGGCGCTTCTGCGTACGTCTATCGGCGTGGCTGCTATGCGCCGGTGGCGGTGCGGCTAACCCTGACCAACGAGGATCCGCGAACGGTGTATGTCCGTCTCGAGCAGCAGGACCGCGACGGCGACATCATCTACACAGACGAAATGGTCGCCCTCACTGCCGGTCTGGACGGGCAGGCCCGGCAGCAGTGGCTCTACTTCATGCCCAACCCGCAGACCGGCGTTGGCGACCGGCCTTTTAACATCCAGATCCTCGATGACAAGGGCGTTGCCATAGCGGTGTTCCACAACGGCAAAGAGACGCGCCGCGTCGAACTGCCGGATAACCCGGAACCGCTTTCGGAAGAGCTGTTTCTGGTCCTCGACATCGGTGCCGAAACGGCTGGCAAGATCCGCTCGCTGAGCGATTATCCGGAACCGGATGCCAGCGAATTTGCAAAACCATTGCGGGTGGCGCACATCTCGCCGGACTTGGTGCCGGATCATTGGTTCGGGCTGGAGATGGTCGATGCCATTGTGTGGGACGCCGCCGATCCGAAAGCGATGACCGGCTACCAGCGGCAGGCGATCCTTGATTGGGTGCGGCACGGCGGGCGGCTCTTGATCGCCGCCGGCGGGACTTCGGACGAACTGAAGGCCAGCGAGTTCCGGGAATTCCTGCCGGTCGAGATCAGCGGCGTCAAAGCCGAAAACCTCCTGCCCGAGGTGCTGCTCCAGGCAAGCTGGGGGCCGCTGAGCAGCGAAGATCTGGAATACGACAAACCCATGCAAGTCGCCCAGTGCACGTTGCGCGAAGGCGCCGACGCACTGGTGCAGAGCGCCGGCGAGACGCAGACCTACCTGGCCCGCATGCGCGTCGGGGAAGGTTCCATTACTTACTTGGCGCTGACCCTGCGCAACTTGTTCGCCACGGAAGCGGAGTACCACCCGGGCGATTTCTTCCGCCGGGCGCTCATGCTGCGAAAAAAAGGCGCTCTGCAACAGGAGGACCAGGGTTGGAGGGGCTTCAGGGAACCCGTTGATTTGTTCGCAGGCATGAACCAGTACATTGGCTTTGAGAAAAAGACCACGATCTACATGCTCATCGCCGTTCTCTTCGTCATCGCCTACGGCCTGCTGGCCACGTGGGGATCGTGGTTTGCCTTGATGCGCCGCAAGATGCTCAAGCACAGTTGGACGGTGTTCTTTCTGGTGTCCGCGGCGGCCAGCCTGCTCGGCGTGCTGGCTGTGCAGGCCATTCAGGGCGTGGGTACGGAACTGCACCAGCTCACCATCGTCGACGGCACGGTGGACTCCTCCGTCGTCACCGCCCACGGTCTTTTCGGCTTGAAGACGAGTTCGTACGTGCAGGACGTGGAAGTGTGGTTGCCGCAGGGTCCGCCGGAGTATGACGACTCGCCGCGCAGCCCGCACTATCTGAGGCCGATGTCGCCGAAGATTGATTTGAATGAGTCGGCCGGGCGTTTTGCGGACACCAAGCGCTACCGGTCCGAACCCTCGCGGGCTCAACTGCTGGGCGTGCCCATCCGGGCGACGCTCAAGCAGTTCGAGGGCTACTGGCGCGGCACGATGGGCGGCCAAATATCGGCCAACATCCGGATGGTCAAGAACGCAGAGTCGCCTTTTGCCCGCGGCAGCACCATCACCAACAAACTTGGGCACGATTTGGTGGATTGCTATTTGATCGAAGCCAAACGTGACCCGGACGAATTCGATCTGACCGGTACCCGCAGCGGCGGTTACTTGATCGTACATCCAATCGGGCGGATCCCTGACGGAGGCGAGGTCAACTTGGTGGCGCACCACGCCGCCATGATGATTCGACTGGGCAAGAAAAAATTCCCTGCCGACTACGAACTGCGCGATCGATGCGAATGTCGATGTCGCCGGGTTCGATATCAATTCCGGTTATACGGGAACCATTACCCAGAACACGGGAATTACGGTTACGGTGGGCAGTTCCGGCTTCAACCAGGGAGACG
>JADFJZ010000297.1 GCA_022565195.1 Planctomycetota bacterium
CCTCACCGTCGTAGGCCAGCCGCCCTTCAAGGAAGGCGTGAGCTCAGCCAAGATCCTCATCAACACGGGCGTGCCGGATCAGCCCACAATCACGATCCCCGTGATCGTCAATGTGCCTCATCGTGTGCAGATCAAGCCGACCAAGCTGTTCATTCGCAACTCGGCTCGCGCCGGCCGGCCGTACGAAGTGATCGTGACCAACAACGGCGACACGCCCGTCGAAGTGCTGTCGGCGACGACCGGCAATCCCAACATCAAGCCACTGCTTGAAGAACTCGAGAAGGGCAAACGCTACCGCGTAACGCTGGAGATCGCCGACGGCTATGACCCGCCGACCCGCGGCGACACGCTGACGCTGAAACTCATGGACGGCAGGGAGCGCGAAGAACGGATTCCGATCATTTTCCGACTCAAACAAGCCAAAGCCCGCAAGCCGCAGCCGACCCTCGCGGCCTCCGAGGCCAAGCCAAAGGAGCTTTGAACGTCGCCACCATTGAGGCCAGAGGTGCCACTGGCAGCTTGCTGCCAGTGCTTTCAGCAACCACCCTGGCGGGCAAGCCGCCAGTGGCACCCCGCGCGCCCAGGAAGCGCAAAAAGGGAGCCGGGTCGTTGAATGGCCCGGCTCCTGCGCGTTCATCTCAATGCTCTGACCAGTGACTTGCTATTCCATATCGCCCTGTGATTCGGTCGGGCGATCGGGCAGGGCCCGGGCCCGGCGCTGGTAGAAGACCTTGAGGTTTTCAGACTGACCGACCGTGACCTCCACGCTTCGCAGGCCCACCGGCTGGAGCACGCCGTCGACACTCCAGCGCAGGAACCGCCGGCCTTCGGACAGGATCGGCGCGGTCACCGTCACCTGCGTACCGTTCACGTAGGATCTGGCGAAATCGGTGAAGCCGTCGGCGTCCACTTCCAGGTCCAGCGGGGTGACTTCGACCAGCGTGTCACTAATGTTGGCATCGAAGTACAGGTTGTTTTGTCCGGCGCTCGGCGGCACGATGACCAGGCAGTCGCGGGCCGTGAATGAGCTGCCGTCCGCCAGTTCACCGGTGAGTTCCACCGTGGTGACGCCGCTTTCCGCGCTGAGCCCCAGCGCCAGCAGGTCCGAGGTGCGGAACTTCAGTTCCAGGTCGGCGATGCCGTCGGAACTCTGGTTGTCGTTGCAGGCGCAGCCGCCGCACTCCACGTCACCTTCAAACGGATGGTTGAGATCCTTGACTTTGATGTGGCCTGCGAGCGGAGCGATGCTCGGTCCGCCCGCGTCGCCGCACACGCGCAATTCCAAACTGCCGGGCACGGCGGTGTCCGCGGCGAAATCGACATCGCCGACCAGCACCATCGGCACCACGCCGTTGCCGTTGGGATTCACCGGCGCGGGACAGGCGCCCTGCTTGATGACCAGTGTGCGCGCCTGGCCACAGACCGGCGGATCGCCCGGCGGGCATTCGTCCGGCACACCGTCGCCGTCACCATCAGAACTCTGCCCGAAGAAAATGTCGGCCAGGTCATTCGTGCCGTTGCAATTGCAATCAAACAGCTCGCCGTCGAAGGCCAGCAGGAACGACTCAAAATCGGACCCGTCAATAATTCCGTTTTGGTCGATGTCGTGAACCGCACATTCGTGATCGGGCGTTATGGGCACATCAATCATCGAGCACAAGACCATATTCGTAAAGTCATCCACCAGCACGCCGTTTTCGCCGTCGGCGTCGAACTCGCGCCGGCCCAGCGAATCCAAAAAGGCAATCACCGCGGCCCGCTGCTGGTCATTGAGTCCGCCTTCGACCTCACCCGGCGCGCACTGGAAACCGCTGCCGGGAACCGTGAGGCTGTCGGGACACTCGGCCACGGTGCCGCTCAGGAAGCGCTCGGCGGATGCCCCGGCTTCGCTCAAGAGGGCGCAGTGACAGGCGATCGCCGCCCGCATGCGATCCGCAAAGGTGCCCGCCGCCACGCGGCCATCATGCCACATGGGATCGCGCGTGCGAATGCCGGCCAGCGGGGCGGTCTTGAGTTCTCGCTCCTCGGCCTCACCTGCCACGATGAAATCAGCCGCCAAGCCTGCGTCATGCACCAGATAATCAGTGTACTGACGGATCTCCTTGTTGCGGATGGCGTCCTCCAATCCCGGATCATCCGCCGTCATGAACGCGGGAATGTGGCAATCGGCGCAACCAATGCTCACGAAAAGAACTTCGCCGGTCATGCCGGACTTGGGCGTCTGCGGCGCGGCGGTCAGAAAACGCTGGAAGTCCGCCAACTGCTCAATGAACTCAACGCCGATCTCGGGATCCGCCACGGTGTCGCAATCCGCTAATTCGGGAGGATTGATCCCATTGGGATCGTTCTCCGTGGGCTTAAATGGATTCGTGATACCCATCTCATTCTTCGACGCGCCGGCAGAGAAGGTGATCATCGTTGCGGCGTGCGCTTTCCAGCCGAAGCGGCCCACGTGATCCAGATCATCTTCCACCGCGCTGACAATCACGGCCTTGCCGCTGACCTCAGACGACGGCGGGTTATTCGCCCAGAACTCAATATCCTCGTCGGGAATGGCTTCGACCAGCCCGTAGCCCATCATCCCGTTGGTCACACGGAAGGCAACGACGTTCGCCTCCTCGGGAACGACCTCGAGGCAGGCATCGTCGATCGCAGACTCTTGAAACAGCGAGCCGCCCAACTCCGTCAGCGGATCGAAGCCGCCTTTGTCGAGGCGACCGGCGCGCGTCACCGTGACGCTTCCGGGGCCGCCGAGCGGGTTGCTGTGACAGCCTCCACAACTGTCATTGTTGAAGACCGGGCCCAGTCCTTCGTCAGCGGTGAAAACGCGCTCGAATTGCTCCCGACCGACGAAAAAGCGTTCCAGTTGCTCCGCCGTCAATCCGAGCAACGGCGCGCCCATCGGCTGTTGTGGGATGATCGGATCGCCGGAGGACATGGTTCGCCGAGGGGCTTCTGCGGATGACTTCGACACCAGCGACGGTATCGAAATCATCAGCGCGCCGCAACAAAACCCAACCAGGCCAGCTTGTCTGAGAATCCTTCTGAGATGCATCGTGCTTCCTCCCGCAATCCAGTACCGTATTTGGAACAGAAATTCCCCGACTCTCCCGGCCAGGAGTCTGGAATCCAAACCGCAAATCAAATTAAGGGCAAGAGCTTACGAGCACGCACCCCACGCTCCGAGCAGAACCGCCAGATCCGACGCGCCGACGAGGCCGTTACCGTCGAAATCGGCCGGACATCCCTCGCACGGCCCCCAACTGCCCAGCAGCATCGCCAAATCGGAGGCGCCGACAACGCCGTTGCCGTCCAGGTCTTGCGCAAGGCGCATCCTCGCACACCAGATGCTCGATCTCAAAATCATCGATGCCCGCCTCGACCACGGAGCTATCGTGCGCCTGGATCGCATCGGCGACGCCGAATCGAACTCGGATCTCCGCCGACGGGGCGACAAAGTCGCTGACCGCAAACTCAGCCACCTCCCAGACGCTATTCGACCCCGTGGTCGCATGCACCGCGGTCCAGGACTGCCCGCCGTCATTGGAGACTTCCGTCAGC
>JADFJZ010000298.1 GCA_022565195.1 Planctomycetota bacterium
GGTCGGCCCGCCCGCCAGCTGCGCGGCCTGCTCGCCGCGGGCCTTGATTTCGCTGCGGGCCTGCTCCACCCAGGAATAGAAGTTGTACGGCTTGTCGAGTCGCGGACCGTATTGCTGTATTCGCCGCCGCCAAATGTATTGATTCGGATTCGTCGCCAGGGCCTCGCCCCACTGCCCCACCGCCGCCTGGGCGTCGCCGGGCCGGCGGTGTGAACTCTCGGCGCGTTTCCGCAGCGCTGCGCCAAGCCGGAAATGAGCCCGCCCGTCACGAGGATCGAGCTTGATCGCCTGCTGATAGGCTTCGATACACCGATCAAGCGATTCCGAAGCAGGCTCAAAGAAGTACGCATCGCCCAGATCGCGGTACGCCGCAGCACTGCCCGATTGGCTGACTTGCTGACGCAGCTTCTGTGGATCCGCACGCTCTGCGCGGTTGAAGTTCTTCCCAATCTTCACCGTGTTGTACGTCTTGCGCACGAATTCGGTCTCCAGCGATGACGGCATACGTCCGGCGTGTCGTACGATGCCCGACTCGTCGATGGTCACCGGCACGGGCACCACGGCCAAGTCCAGCAGATTCAATGAATCCACCAGAATCGGCCAGTCGATTTGCCGCCATTGCTTGTACAGTTTGGCGCGATCTGGATGCTGCTCCTGCACCACGCCGAGCACGACCAATTCGCCGGACTTGACGAACGGCTGCACTGCTTCCTGCCACACGGGCAGTTTGCGACGGCAGCCCGCTCACCACGAGGCAAAGTGGATCAAAAGAACCTTCCGGCCTCGATAGTCGGAAAGCCGCACGTCCTTGCCTTCGAGCGTCGGAAGTACAAAGTCGGGATATGCTTCGCCGACGGCCGTGCCGATTGTAGGTTCCTGATCCGCGCGCGCGGGGACAGGCATCAAGGTGAGACAAGCGAAAAGCGGCATCAAGACCGCCCACGTCAGATTCATGCCCGATTGGTTCATGGTCGCCTCCGAATTCTGGTTTCGTGGAACTGCTCGACCATGGTACATCAGTCTAACCGATGCGGAGCGAACGTTGCAAGCGCTCCCGAAACAGAACTACGGCAGGCGATTCCATGTCAGAAATCAACCTGGAAGCGCATTTGGAAGATATTGGCATCGCCGCGGTCCTCTGAATCGGCGAAGACGTAGTTGAACATCACGCGCATGTTCGGATTGAGATACCAGTTCAGGCCTAAGGTGAAGTCGTCCAGCCGATCGCCGTTGATGCGGGCCCGATCGAGATCAATATACGAATAGCGGGCCGCCACCTCCCAGGCGCCCCAGCCGCCGTCATCACGGAAGTTCTTCAGAGGTTTGACACGCGTGAAAGTACCGGAGGTTTGCTTATACTTGCGATGTTCGCCGGTCAGGAAGTAGCTCGCCTGAGTGTAGAAGGCATTGAAGTCCGGGTTGCTGCTGCGGAATCCGTCCAGACCATTGGCGAATACGTGGATGTATTCACCTTGCAGCGAGAACGGGCCGTGGACCCAGGCGGCCTCCGCGCCAAGCAGGTTGGCGCTTTCCAAAAAGAATCCGCGCGTGTCCACGAAATGCGGGGCCAAGTGTGCCTCCGGCCGGGCACGAAACCGGCCAAAATGGTCGCCCACGCGGCGATCACCCTCAAAATTCTTGTGGCTGTACGCGACACCCAAATGCAGCAGCTTGCGGCCGTCCTCCTCGTACCACGGCAGTCCCGTCAGGCGGGCGGTGTAGTTGAAGCCGTCGTTGAATTCGCCGTCACCGAAGTCGCCCGTATCCATGAATACGCCGGCCGCCCAAGTCATGCGTTTGTCGAAAGCAGTGTTGTACAGCATCAGGCCCGTGTTGCGGCTGGGCACAAAGGCCTCGGTGCCGGTGGAGCGCTCCATGAACGTGATGTAGTTGCTGCTGGTGAGTTCCTCCAGGCCGAACGGCTCTTTGAAGTGGCCGACCTTGATGTTGCCCACGTAGGGCAGATTGCGCATGCCCATGTAGACGTCTTTGAAGTCGGCGTCCCCACCGGCGAAGTCATATTCAACCCTGAAGAAATAATCCTCATAGATGTCGCCCTGAAGATAAATCCGGGCGCGACGAAACTCGAGCGAGTCCTCCAGGTCGCCAATGCCCCGCCTCTCGAGGTTGTTGTCGGCGTCCATGATGGCCCCGTCCAACTGGATCCGGCCGCCGATCTTGAGCTTGAAGAGCCCGTTGTCCGAATCGATTCGGATGCCATCCTTCCAGTAGATTTGCATGGGATTGGGGTGTTTGTTGGCGCGCTCTTCGAGCTTGGCCACCCGGGCCTCGATACCGCCTTCGCGTACTTCAGGCATTTCCTGAGCGACCGGCGGGCGCGCTTGTTGATCCAGCCGTGCTTCCAAATCGGCCACGCGCTCGGCCAGCCGGCGTACCATTTCTTCGAGTTTGCGCACTCGATCAGCGGACTCGTCCTGGTTCTGGGCCGCGACGGGCTGAGCCACGACAAGAACCAGCAAACCGACCAGGATCGCATTCAAAACCAGCATGGTTTTCATATGCATTTGTTCCGACCTCGATTGATAACAAGATTTCTCATGAAGCGTGAAACGCACAGGCAAATGTTCCTGTTTGCCACCAGCTTTAGCTGGTGGTTAGAGGATCTGCAGATCACTCTTGAGCCCGCTTCAGCCGGGCTTTTGAACTCTTCGAGAAGCCCGGCTGAAGCCGGCTCAAGAAGCAAAGCTCTTGGCCGATGACCACCGACTAAAGTCGGTGGCAAACAAAGCATCAGCGGTGAGATCACGATCTCTTCACGAGAGATCTTGATAACTACTGAGAACAAATATGTCTTTGGACGGCCTGCGTTTTCAACAAGTATTGTCGGACCTGCGAACGGTCAGAAGTCCTTACGCGAGAACCGCCAACCGGTTATGAGCAGCACGATCGCCTCAAAAGCCAGCGACGGACCCACCCAATAGTACCAGGGCTTGGCGATCAGTGTCTTCTCGAACTCAAGCGCGTATTCGAGGTCCTCCAGGCTCAGTAGCATATCTTGTTCCGCTTCCTCTTTGAACAGGTCCAGCGGGTCCGTATCATCCATCGCTTTCTGTACCATGCGCGCAATGCCCGTGGTGTTCGGCACAAACCACCGCAAGGTCGCAGTGGCGGACTGAATCTTGTGCCAGTCCTTGAGCGCCACAGCCGAATGCGAGGCCTCATAGCCGTAGTGAATGCCCGTGATCGGAATCAGCCATATGGCCAACGTCAACAGCAGACTCGCAATGCCGCTGCGCGTCCACAAGCCGAACGCCACACAAATACAATACAAATAACTGAACAACAGCACCAAGAGCGGGATAGACCATAACAGTCCGGGGAACCACGCATGCCACCGCCAACCGACGACGAGAAACAGCCGGACAATGAAAAACGAGGCCTGCACGAGCATATAAAACAGGCCTCCAGCATACTTCGCAAAGAAGATCTTCCACCGCGACATCGGCCGAGCGACGATCGCGTCGATGCTGCCCTTTTCCATCAACGAAGGAAACACGCCGGCCGTTGAAACCAGTCCCAGAATGCACGCGACCCAGCCA
>JADFJZ010000299.1 GCA_022565195.1 Planctomycetota bacterium
CGACGATCAATTTACTTTGCGCCCGAACGGCATGATTGTGCGCAGGGTATCGCTTCAGAAAATCCGAAAACTTTGATCCCGCCGCATCGAATTGCCTTGCGGCCATCAGAACCTGCGCCTGTTGGAACAGCGCGCCTGCGCTGACGGCCTCCGCACCCGAGTGACTTTGAACGTCAGCGAAGTACTGCGCAGCGCGATCATACCGGCGATCCTTCAGTGCGATCGAGCCGAGATGGTTCGCCGCATGGACGGCGAAACGCGAATCTGGCCCCTCCGCCAGCACTTGCTCAAAGTCGGCGGTCGCCTTCGCCGAATCCTTAAGGGCCAAGTAAGCCTGACCGCGCTCGAACACGGCCTGCAGCCAATGCGGGCTCGAACGATGTTCCACGATCAGGAGGTTGAATTGGGGCAGCGATTCCTTGTGGTGCCCTTGCCTGATCCGCGCCAGCCCTAGCTTCAGCAGTGCCGCGTCTGCCGAAGCAATCGAATCTGCGTCCCCACTCAGATACTGATCCAGATAGTGCTCGGCTTGCTCCCACTCGCCGCGCTGGTAACACACGTCCCCCAAGGCCAACAGTCCCGCATGAAAAGCCCTCGCCGAATCGCCCCCATACTTGATTCCGGCGAGCGTTGCCTGTGCATCGTCGTACCGCCCCAAATGGTATGCCGCCATGCCCAGACGGAAACGCACCTTCGAAGCCTGGACGTCGCTCGGATAGCGACTGAGAAACTGTTCAAAAACAGCGGCCGCCTTCTCGTAGCGTCCCATCAGATAATCGTTCTCACCGATGAGGAACGCGATGCCGGCGGAATGTTGTTGCGCCGGATACTGTTTCAGAAACGCACGGCAGTGCGTCTGGCTGCGGTCGTATTGTGCCCGCTGGTGCTCCGTCGCCGCAAGCAAGTAGAGCGCTTCGACGGCCAACGCATGCTCTGGGTGAAGGCGGCTGAATTGCTCAAGCGCTGCGACCGCTCCCTGCGCATCGTCCGAGCGCAACAGCGCAACAGCCAAGTCATAACGCATCTCAGGAGCGAGTTCGCTCTTCGGGTAACGCTGAATCGCCGATTTCAACTTGCCCGCCGCTCGACCAAACTTCTCTCGCTTGAACTCGCACTTGGCCGACCAGTAGGCGGCGTCATCTGCATGCTCCACATCATCTGACGCCACGCGCGCAAGAGCACTGAGCGCCTCTTTGTACTCACCCAGCGCATAACGACACTGGCCGAGGCGCACCCATGCCGAGGACACCAGCGTCGGGGACGCCAGCGTCGGGGACGCCAGCGTCGGGGACGCCGGCGTCGACTCACCGAACTTCTCAAGCAACCGCTGGAACAAGGCAGCGGCGCGTTTCGTCTTACCCGCCTGCTGCATGACCACCGCCAGGCCGTGCAGCGCCTCCGGCAGGTACCGCTCGTCACCCAGCTTCAAGACAGCTTCATAGAACGACTTTGCGCGCTCCGGCTGCCGATTGCGGTGGTGGCACTGCGCCACCAGCAGCGTCGCCTGACCTGCAAACACCCCAGCGGGGAAACGATTCAACATGGAGCCGAACCGCTCCGCCGCCTTCCCATGATCCCCAAGGCCCATTCTTGCCAGACCGGCGAAGAACTCAGCACGCTCGCGAAGCGGGCTCGCCGGCCAGTTCTTCACAAACAAGTCAAAAGACGGCTGGACACCCTCCAGTCGTCCCGCCCGATACAACGACTCAATGGCGAGTGCCGCAGCATCATCGGCCGTATCGTGACCCGCGTAATCCTGAACAACACGCCCAAAGCTCACCGCGGCCTCGGCATACTCTTGTCGAGCTAAGTGACACTGCCCCAAAAGCGTCGCCACTTCAGCCGCGAAGTCGAAGTCCTTCAGCTTCGAGACTTTGCCAAGCTCCTTCGCGGCCTCGTCGTACTGACCCAGGTGATAAAGGCAGACGCCCAAACCGTACCGCGCCGTTGGCGCCTTCTCGTGATTACCGTGTGTGGCGAGGAACTTGCCGTATTCGGCCGCCGCCATTTTGTGCATGCCGCGATTCAGCAGTCCGTTGCCACTGTGATACTCGCGCAGAACGGCATCGCCGCCATCGTCCGCATTCGCCGCAGCGCACCAGACGAAACAACTCGACAATCCGGCCAGCGCCAGCAGGCACTTCCGCGGTCCGCGATGGATCAACTGGATGAAGGGCATCAGACAAACACCTCGAATTCCCGAGAACTCAACACGTCTTTTCACCAATCTCTTCACGCACGTTCCCCGTGCGGCGACAGGCTCGCCGCGTTCGATTCGGCCACCGACAATTCGCGGTGAAGCCAGCATCGGGCAATCTTATCAGGAATCGGACGAAATCAGTAAAGCGCCGCAGCGGGGCGGCTCCGCCCGCACTAGCGCTTCGGCTCGACATCCACAGGCTCCGGGGCGATTTCCGCAGCCGGAAGTAGTGGTGCAACATCAGCCGGCTCCGGACCGATCTCCAGCAATGCCGGTGTCGGCGCGACTTCTGGCAGTGCCGGCAACGGCGCGATGCCGAGAGCCGGCGGGACCGGATCCGCGACACCCGCCAACTCGCCCTGCACGACGGCCTCCGGCGCCCACCACGCTTGCTCGGCGGCGCGCTTGGCCTGATCCTGAAGGACATCCAGGAAGTCTCTGAGTTCAGACACGCGCTCCTGCAACTCCTCCGCCTTAACTTCAAGCTCCTCGGCTTCCCTTCCAGAGACCTCGGCCTCATTCTGGAGCGTCTGTGCTTCCTGCATCAGCCCGCTTGCTTGTTCAAGCGCTCTGGTCTTCAAACGATCCTGGAGGCTTTCGGCGGCGGATTGCAGTTCTTCTGCGCGCATTTGAAGTTCCTCAGCCCGCTGTTCAAACTGCTCGCTGCGCTGCTCCAACATACGCGCCCGCACTTCCATGGCCCGCGACTCGCTCTCCATTTGAACCCGTTGGACCAACGCGTCGGTCGCCAGATTCTGCCTCAGAATCGCTTCTCGGGCATCGGCGCCCTCGGGCGGATCGATCATATCGACGAATGCTTTGAAGATTCTCTGCTGCGACGCCGTGCCCTGCACGTCGATGCGGTCATCATGCGGCCTGACGAAAATGGGCACGTCTGAACGCACCATCAGCTCGGTCAGCTCTTTCAGTTTGCCTTCCGAAAGACGGTACGTGCGCCACATGTTCTCGCCGCCGTCTCCGCGGGGTGCGAAGAAAGCCTCTGGGGCCTGAGGTGCCGCTGGCGCAGGCCAGACCTGCGGCACGTATCGAAACTGCCTTTCCACCTGCCGTTCCAACTGCCGCTCCATTCGCTCCGTAAAGCGCTCCAGCCGCTCTTCAAGTCGGCGCATGCGCTCCTCAAACCGCTCAACGTGGGACTCATCAGCGTCACCCGAAAGTAGCGTGTAATGAGCCGACGCGGTTGCGTTCAACCACGCACGCGGGGCAGCGTCCGCCCGGGATCTGGCCCTGACGGTCTTCTTAGCTCTCTTGGCGCTTCTGGCCTTCGGTGCTTTAGCTGACTTCGGCGCTTTCTTGGTCTTTGGTGCTTTCTTGCCAGATATATGCTGCT
>JADFJZ010000300.1 GCA_022565195.1 Planctomycetota bacterium
TGCTGCGCGGGGGATTCCGCATTCGACTCGACTGAGCTCGTCGCAGGCCGCATTCCGTATTCCGCATTCGCTTGACCCGTCGCTTGCGCTCTGGGCTCTGATTTGTCTTGCGTCTCTTTTTTCGTACTTCGTACTTCGTCCTTCATACTTCGTCCTTCACTTACCGTTGCATGATTGGGAGGTTGTTGTACGGCAGTTGCAGGATGATCAGCGCGACGGCTGTGCCATACACCGGGCCGACGTTGTCGCCGTCCCAGGATCCATCGTCATTCTGCTGGCTGAGTAAATAGTCACGCATCTTCGGGAAATAGCCTTTCCATTCCTGTGCGCCTGCGAGGTAGAGCGCCTGTGCGTAATACAAATGAGCATAGTAATAGTGGCCCGCGACGCCCGAACGGTCAGCCCCGATACCGATATTGGCCTTGCAGTAGGCCAGGGCCTTGGCGGCGTTGGGGTGGTCGTACTGCCCCGCATTATACCAACAAACGACTGCGGCTGCTGTGATCGGCGGACGGCTGTTGCCGAACTGCCGGGCGCGATAGGCGATCCCGCCGTCGGGCCGCATGGACAAATCCAGATAGGCCATGGCGTTGTCGATGACTTTCTTGGGAACCGCAATCCCCGCATTGCGGCAGGAACGCAACGCCTGAACTTGTGTAATGGTCACCGAACCTTCATCGCTGTTGGAGTCGGGCGTGTAAATCCAGCCGCCGTCTCGGCTTTGGCTTCGCGCCGTCAGAGATACGCCGTTGCGCAGCACGCGGGCGATCTTTTCTCGAAGCTCCAGATTGGATTCCATGCCATAGAGCTGGCCTAAGAAGAGCATCGAAAACCCATGGCCGTACATCGAGCGGCTTTCTTCCAAAACCGAGGCGATCAGTCCGTTTGTGCGTGCCGAAGAGAGAATGTAGTTCGCGGCGCGATTGATGTTTTCTGCGTGTGGTCCCTCGGTCATGGTGCTGCCGCTCATGAGCATGCCCAGCGCCGCCAGAGACGACATAGCCACCGGGTAACTGCCGTAGGTGCCGGCGTTTCGCCAGGTGCCCTGACGATCCTGAGTGCGGGCGAGGTAGGCCAGTCCGCGTTCGATCGATTTCTCGGTTTTTTCGTCGATGAGGTCCGGCCGCAGCGACAGTTCCTGCGCCGCGGACGAGTTGGTGAAACTCGCGAGCATCAAGCAGGCCACGGCAACAATGCGATACGGATGCATGATTCCCCTGTTGATTTCGAGCAGAGTCGTCCTCTAGGGCAACGATAGTACATGAACTCCGGCGTTTGTTCCAATGACGATGCGGCCGGAACGAATGAGCAAGTCGCCGATGAGAACCTGGCGCGGGTTGACAATCGGCACCGAGAACGGCTCGCCCGACCGTTCGCCGGTGTGCTTGTTCATCAGGACTACGTACATCTTGTCGTGCTCCAGAAACTCCGGCCTGTTTGCACCTCCCGTGAGCGCTCTGGGGTAGAGCACGGGGAAGTCGTCTGGGAGGAACTCAAAGAACCGTTTCTCGCACAACGGCAGACTGAGTTCCGGGTTGACCCACTTGACCAACCGAGTTTCCAAGTCCAACACAGTCACGATCGCACCCGAGTCCGTGTTTACGTCCTTTCGTCGGAAGAGAAAGAGCGTCGTGTCGTCAGCATAGCCTCCCGAGACGCCGAAATGCGCGGACGGAATGCGGCTCTCATAGAGCACGGTGCCGTCATTCGGCCGAAATGCCAACACGCTGCCTTCGTTGCCACCCACGATGCCGCAGTCGTTGGCGGCCTCGAAATGACGGGTCACCGCAAACGCTACCGGCCGGTGCCATAGCATCTCGCCAGTGCTCAGGCTGTAGCCGGCCAAGATGCCGTTCTGCACGCCGCAGAGCATGGTCGCATAGAGCAGCAAGGGAGAACTGGCTTCTATTTCGCCGCCCGCAATGGTGGTTTCGAAGAGTCGTTTGCCGGAGTGAAGATCGAACACCGTCGCAGTTGTTCCCTTGTAGTCGAACGCGACGACTCGGTCCCCGGCAATGCGCACCGAGCCAATGATGAGATCCTGCAGTCGCGCGCTCCAAAGTCGATCGTGGCCGTCGATCACGCGAACGACGTCGAGTTGGTGCGCGCTGACGCGGACCGCGACCTTGCCGTCGCGAACGTCGAACAAGCTGCCGTCGGCGATGTGCTGCTGCTGCGGCGCCGGCACCTCGATCGGAATACTCCACAAGCGCCGCCCCGTGATCATGCCCACGGCGTGCAGCCCGGTTTCGGTATTGGTGATCAGGATTTGTCCGTCCGTTTTGGCTTGCGGCGGTCGATTCTGGATGCGGGTCGCCAGCGCCGTCTCGTTTTCCAGGCTGGATTCGGTCGGTAAGCGGAGTTGCGTGGGCCAGACACGCTGCCCATCGCTGAAGCGGTGAGCGAACAAATTATTCGGCGGCGCGAAGACATAGAACAAGTCCGTCGGCTCAGCGGCTTGATCCGTCTCGATCTGCAACAGCCGGCCCTCGCTGACCGGTTGCGTGGGTAGAGCTACGACCGCACCGTCGGCAATCGGTCCGAAGCGGCGCCTCGGACCCTTGTTCAACGTACATCTCTGCTATTCCGCTCGCTGCGGAGGCGGTCAGTTGCGGGTCGAGATTCAAATCGCTCGCCTTGCGATAATAGTACTCCGCCATCTCGTATTTCCTGCGGTCCCGATACAGTCGGCCGAGTTGCAGGGCGGCGCGCTGGTTCCAGTGGGCCAAATCATCGCCCTCCGCCAACCACGCCCAACTCTGTTCAAGCCGGCGCCGATTCTGCCTGCCGGGCGCTTCATTCAGCTCGGTTTCCGCAAACAGATGTTCGGCAATTCGCCCTCTTTGGGCATCCGGCAGCGAAGCGCTGATCTCGGCCAGCTTCTCGGTGAGTGTCTCGCGCATCGATCGTTTGCAGCCTGTGGTCTGCTGTTCGAGTCCGCTCATTGCGTCGAGGGCGGCCGTCCGCCATATATATTGATATGCTTCATCCGGCTTGCGGTTGCGAACGAGCTGATCCGCGAGGGCCGACGCCGCGTTGAAGCGATCTTCCGCCGATTCGGAGATGGCCAGCGCCTGCCGAAGGCGGTCTTCCGCTTCGACTGACGATAGATTGCTCGATGT
Source organism: Planctomycetota bacterium (assembly GCA_022565195.1). The sequence continues at coordinate 3,123 of JADFJZ010000300.1, forward strand.
CGCTCCTGCCAGCAGGGCCTCGACGCGCAGGTGAGCGATGTGCGCCGATTGGCGCTGGCCCTGCGGCGTGTCGTCGGTGGCCACCCGCTCGAGCGTTTCCAACACGCGATCGGGCTGCTGTCGGAGCAATTCCATCCATGCGAGCCGGATGGCTGCGGGCGCGTCGGTCGGATCGGCGGCGTGCCTCGCCTTGGCCGGTTCGTAGGACTGCTCCAAGTCTGGAAACTTGCGGATTTGCTCGGTATCCAGACTGTACAATGCCCCGTCCCAGCACAACAAGCGGCCCAGGGGCGCATGGTTCGGCGGCAGCGGCTGGGTCTCTGCATCCTCCCCGGAATCGGCACTCACCATCAAGAGGCCGTCGCGCGTGGGCACGAGCACTCGCCGGCCGCTCAGGACGGCTCTGCCGGTGGCGGACGGCGTTTC
>JADFJZ010000301.1 GCA_022565195.1 Planctomycetota bacterium
CGTGTCTCAACTGGTGTCGCGATTGCTGCTCGCAATGACGATTGTCAGCGCCACACCTGTTGTGTTTACAATCGCATTCCTCTTGATCGAGAACAGAATTGCGAGAAGAGATGTCGAGGCTCTGTGGGCAGCGGATCTTGTGAGTGCAGCGTTCCTCGCAGTCGGGTGGGTGCTGATATGGCGCGGGCAGGTGGTGTGGACCGTGCGTCGGCTACTACTAACAATCGTTGCGATCGTGGCATCCGCAGTCCCTGCCGTCTTGATCGGTCTAATCATCAAGGCTTCCTTGAGGGGACAAGACGAACTGGCGGTGATCATTGGCGGCATGTGCTGGGCAGTCTTCTGGTTGGGTAGCACGGCCTTGATTTGGAGAGAAGATCGCGTCGAACGACAGCGCCGGTTGCAAGCGGTCTCCACCGGAGTGATCCACTGCCCGAACTGTGGTTACAACCTAACCGGCTTGGAGCAGGCTCGCTGTCCCGAATGCGGCAGCCGGTATACGCTCAATGAGCTATTTGCTGCGTTGCAGGAACAAACCGAAGATCTGGATACCGGCGAGAAGGTAACATGATGGCACAAGTTGCTGAACAAACATTGCTCGATCCGCAGTTGATGGCCAAGCTCGAACAGCTTGAGCTTTTGACGCGGAAGATCTTTCGCGGGTCGATGAAGGGCGAGCGGCGCAGTAAGCGGCGCGGCGAGTCGGTCGAGTTCGCGGATTATCGCAACTATGTGCCCGGCGACGACTTGCGGTTCCTCGATTGGAACGTCTACGCGCGGCTGGACAAGCTGTTCTTGAAGCTGTTCCTCGAAGAGGAAGACCTGCACGTCAGCGTGCTCTTCGACATATCCAAGAGCATGGACTGGGGCAAGCCGGTCACCAAAGGGCTGTACGCCAAACGCATCGCGGCGGCGCTGGCTTACATTGGGCTGTGCAACTACGACCGCGTCAGCCTGTATGCCTTCAGCGATCACTTGCAATATGAAATGAAGGGCATGCGAGGCCGGCGGGCGACGGCGCAAATGTTGCATTTTCTCGAAGAGATCGAGTTCGAGGGCGGCAGCAATCTGGTCAATACGTGCAAGCACTATGCGATCCGTCATCCGCAGCGCGGCATCGTCATTCTGTTGAGCGACTTTCTGGACAAGGACGGCTTCGAGTCGGGCCTGCGATTCCTGCTCAGCCGGGAGCTGGACTTGTACGTGATCCAAATCATGTCGCCGGATGAATTGGACCCGACGCTGACCGGCGATTTGAAACTGAAGGACGTGGAAGATGATGATTTGGCGGAAGTCACCGTGACCCGCGCATTGATCAATCGCTACAAGCAAAACGTGCAGACCTACTGCCAATCGCTCAAAGAATACTGTACCCGCCGCGGCGTGAACTACCTCTTCGCTACGCCGGAGGTGGATTTCGACCAGTTGGTGCTGAACGTCCTCCGCCGAAGGGGGCTGGTCAAGTAGGAACCAAGGAGCCGCGGGCTTCAGCCCGCGCGGATCAACTGAGAGCGAGGACGTCGCCCAACGCGAACGTCCGCGCAAGCTGAAGCTTGCGGCTCGTTGAGAAGAACGCAAATGAACTTTGTCACCCCCGGAGTCATAGCCATCGCCGCAGCGCTGACGGTTCCGCCGTTGGTGGCGCTCTATTTCTTGAAACTGCGGCGGCAGGAAGTGCCGATCTCCTCGACCTTCTTTTGGAAACGGGCGGTTCAGGATCTGCAAGTAAACGCGCCGTTCCAAAGGCTGCGGCGCAACTTGCTCATGTTCCTGCAATTGCTGGTTTTGCTTCTCGCTGCTGTGGCCCTGGGGCAGCCGCTGCTGCGCCAGGAACAGTCGGACAAGAAATCGCTGATCGTGCTGATCGACCGATCCGCCTCGATGAACGTCGTCGAGCCCGACGGCCGCACGCGCCTGGAACGCGCCAAAGCCGCCGCCCTGCGGACCGTCGAACAAGTCGGCACTGAATTCGACCGCGGCATGGTCATCGCATTCAGCGACAGCGCCAAGATGATGGCCCCGTTTACGGGCAACCGCACCAAACTCGAGCAGGCCATCAACAGGATCGGGCCGAGCGACGGGCTCAGCAACTTGAAAGAGGCCGTCGGACTGGCGGAGGCGCATTCGCAGACAAAGATCGTCGAAGCCGAGGGCATCCCGGCGACGCCCGTGCCGACCGGGCCGGCGGCTCAGGCGGTTTTGTTTTCCGACGGTCGCATCGAAGATGCCGGCCAACTGACGCTGCAGCGCATGAGTCTGCAGATCGTGCGCGACATCGCGGTCAACAACGACAACGTCGGCATCGTCACGCTCACCGCCAGCAGGTACTACGAGCGGCCGGAACTGCTCACGGTATTTTCGACCGTCCAAAACTTCGGCCCCGGTGAAGTCTCGCTGGACGTGGAACTATTCATCGCCGGCGAGCCGCGCGACATTCAATCGGTCACGCTGGAGCCCGGGATCGCTCCGCCGGATGCAGAGGACTACGATGCCGCGAAAGCATTGCGCGATGTGGCCTTTGACGAAGTTGAGTTTCTTGACAGTGGCGTGATCGAGGTGCGCCTCTCTCGTAAGGACGACTTGCCGACCGACAACCAGGCCTTCGCCATCATCGAGCCGCCGCGGAACGTGAAGGTTCTCTTGGTCACGCCGGGCAACTTTCATTTTCGCGAGGCGCTTTCGGAAGGGCCTTTCCAGTTGACCATCATGTCGCCTGAGGACTACGAGAACGCTCCGGAAGCTGAATTGTCCGAAGGCGGACGAGCGCGCTATGACGTCGTGGTCTTCGATGCGCACACGACGGCCCGCCTGCCGACCGGCAGCTATTTCTTCTTTGGATCCGTGCCCGCCGTCGAGGGTTTCGGCATGGGCGAAAAAGTGCAAGCCTTCACGCCGAGTCCGATCTTCGATTGGGACGAGGGCCACCCCATCCTGCGCTACATCAATCCGGACAACATCGATTTTGCAAGCTACCGCAAGCTCATCTTGCCCGACAATGCTGAGTCGTTGATCAGCGCCTACGAAGGACCGCTGTTGAGCCTGGTCAGCCACGGGGGCAACCGATATTTGATCTGTGCGTTTGGCCTGTTCGATGAGAATCGCGAGATGTACAACACCAACTGGCCGCTGAGGTTGAGCTTTCCCATCTTCATGCTCAATGCCGTGCAGTATCTCTCCGGCAGCCTGGCCGTTCAGATTGAGGCCAAGGCCCGGCCGGGAGATCCGTTGACGATCAAAGCGACCAAGGTGGGTTCGGAGGTCACGATCACGCGTCCCGACGACACCACCGAGACTGCAATCGTCGGCAGCAGTCGGACCGCACACTATGGGCGAACCGACCTGGTGGGCGTGTATTCTGCGTCGCCGACCGTGGGCGGCAGCACGTCCTACGCCGTCAACTTGTTCAGCCCCAACGAGAGTCGGATTCAGCCGAACGCCGACTTCACGATCGGCGGCGAGGCCGTGCAGAGCAAGAGTTCCACGCGCATGGCCAACGTGCCGCTTTGGCCTTGGTTCCTGCTCGTCGCTCTGGCCT
>JADFJZ010000302.1 GCA_022565195.1 Planctomycetota bacterium
GGCACGTCCACGATCCCGAAACGCACCGCGTCGGCAGCGTCGCCGACTTCCAAGTGAGCGAAGCCGAGTTCGATGGTCATACCGCGCTGCTTTTCTTCCGGCAGGCGATCGGTGTCCACGCCGGTCAGCGCCTTGATGAGCGACGTCTTGCCGTGGTCGATGTGCCCTGCCGTGCCGAGTAGCAAGTAGCGCTGGTTTGTGGCGCGTGTACCTCCATCGGATGTGTTGGTGCTGCGGTTCGTCATGATGTATGAGATTGTACTCGAACTATTCGCGAGTCGGAACTGAGTTGGATGCGTTGAGAAGGGTTTGGGTTGTTCTGTACTTGTCGCGCTTACGAAGATCACTTCAGGTTCGGGAGGGCTGCTAAACGGCAAGCCAATGGGCCGATCCTACGAAATGTACGTGGTGCGCTGGATTCGTTCTGCGGATGACGTAACCTGGGCTGCGCGAGTCGACTCCGGCGAATGAAAGACCTTCAAAGACTCTCGTGGTGTGCGGCGAGGGCGGGGAGTTGGCGGAAGTACTCTTGCTCTTGGGGCGATATGGTGATTTTGCGGCGGGCCATGGAGCGTTGGGCGACTTCGAGGCAGCGCTGCGGGTCGTACGGTTCGTCCTTGCGGTCCGTTACGAAGCGGAACGAGGGCACGAACGGCGAGTTGATGCTGCTGGTGGCCAGCGAACTGCCGAAGCCGATCACGCTGCCGGTGGCGAGCGACTGATTGATGCCGGTCTTGGCGAAATCGCCGATGATCGAGCCGACGAACGTTTGGCCGGTGTCGGTCGGCACGCCGCAGACCGGCACCTTGATCTCGCCGTAGGTGTTCTTGAGGTTGGAGGTCGTCGTGCCGGCGCCGATGTTGACCCACTCCGCCACATACGAATGGCCGAGGAAGCCGTGGTGTTGCTTGTTGGCCAGAGCGTGGATGATCGACGCGCCCACCTCGCCGCCGATCCGGCAACCGGGGCCGATGCTGACGTTCGTGCGAATCCAGGCGCCGGCGCTAATGACCGTGTCGTCGCCGATGAACGTCGGCCCGCAGACCACGGCGTTGGGCATGATCGTCACATTCTCGCCGATGTAGATCGGGCCTTCATCCGCATCGAGCACAGCGCCGGACTTGACCACCGATCCCTCGCCGATATGGACGCTGCGCTCATTGATCAAATGAGCGCCGGGCTGAACCGTGCCTTCGATCTTTGCGGCTGCGGGATCCCAATCGTACAGCAACAAATCGCCGTTGTGCGAGACGAGGTCCCAGGGGAAGTCAATCATCAGGCCCTTGGCCGGCACGCGCGGAAGAGAGTCGAGGGCCTCGCACGTACGGTCGGCGTCGAGCAAGTCGCCGGCGCCGAGCGCTGCGGCGAGCTTGTCGTCACAGCGAATGTAGGCCACTTCATCGCCGAGCATGCCCACGCCGGGGCACGGGGCAGCCTCGATCTGTTGGGCAACGTGTCCGGACATTGGCAGCCAGCGAGCATTGAGCAGCACAGCGCCGGGCGCGGCTCGCTGGTTGACGGGCAGACCATGCCGTGATGCAGTGACATCCGCGATTTCTTCGCGCACCCACAGGCCGGTCAGCTTGGCGGGCAGTTCGGCGGACAGGCGCTCCATCAATGGGTACCGCCCGCAGCGCAGCCGAAACACGGGCCGCCAATATGTCAGCGGCAGGAAGTTCCGCCAAGCATAATCTTCAAAGATGATCACGTCGCTCATGGATGTATAGGGTACCGCAGAATCGAGCAATGGGAACAGGGCGCCCCTCTACTGAGCCGCAGCCTTCAGGCTGCGGACTGCCGCTTCCGTGATCTGCGCGCAGTCCGCACCCTGAAGGGTGCGGCTCGGGGGCGGGTTGATCATTGCGCAGGCGCAATATGAAAGGGCCGGCGTTTGGCGCCGGCCCCTGGCGTGTAGCAACGTGATAAAGTATCCGCTCAAGCCGATGCACTGGTGTTTGATGAACCCGTTAGACAAAGTGGGTGGCTCAGCGGAGTCTGGACGTCCCGTCAAGCGGGCATGTCCTCTAACTCTCGCGAATAAGCCTCCCAGGGTTCAAATTAGGTTCAAATCAAACTTGTCCTGTGCTGTCGCGCTCAGTAGAGTACGAAGCTACTACACATATATGTATAACATCGGAGAATGTAAAAGTCGATCTTAAACGAACTCAAAAAACGCGCCCGCCACGGAAGAGTCCGACAAGCAAGTGCCGTTCCAAAATCGCGCACCTCGCCGAGTTTGCTTGCAAATGAGTCTGGAATAGAGTTGACTTTCGCGATGTGCAGAAGTTTTCTCCGAGTGGTCCGAAAATTGCTAGTGCTCGAAACCACGAAAAGAAGAAGCCGCTCGGAGATGCAGCAATAGACTCGACTTTTGGCTCCCTGGTTTGTCCATGAAATTCACTGCACGAGTTTTACGGCAGGCGGGTGATTGATCGGTGTCGACGGAGATCATTGTTCTTCTGTGATCGGAGAACCCTCTCATGGCCAAGCGAATGACGGCGTGTGTTGTGGCATTGTGGTTGACTTGCGGGATCGCGAAGGCCCAGGAAGAGGGCGCTGTGCCGCCTGATAACCCAGCGCAAGCGGCCACACTGGAACCCTCTCAGGATTCATCCGCCGATCTCGAGCAGGCGCCCCGGCTGGTCGTGGAGCCGACGCACGTGGATCTCGGCGTGGTGCGACGGGGGGGCACTTATGACTTCAGCTATGTGGTCACCAACGCCGGCCAATTGAACTTGCTCATCCGCCGCATCGGCAGCACTTGCGGCTGCACCGTGACCGAGCCGAGTGAACCGCAACTGATCAAGCCGGGCGAGCAACTGACCATCGACGCCAGCTTCGACTCGTCCGACCGCATCGGCCCGCAACGAAAGACCATCGCGATCTATTCGAACGATCCGCAGCGCCCGCGGACGGCGGTCACGTTCAGTGCGGAAGTGGAAGCCCTGTGGCAGTTGAAGCCGGTCCGCTCCATTCTGGAGTTCGGCGATCGGCGGCGCGGCGAAACACTACTGGCCGAGAACCGCAAGCTGCGCCTTTTGTCGGGCAAGAAGGACGCCGACCTCGAGATCGTGGACGTCCGTTTCAGTAAGGGCGGCCTGTCCTATGCCGCCGAGCCGATCGAGGAACGCGGCTACCGGGGGTATCGCCTCAGTTTCACGTTGCTCAAGGACACGGCGGTCGGGCCGTACGACAACATCGTGCAGATTGCGGTTCGTGGCAGCGGCGGAGAAGAGGACGTTCTGTCCCTGCCGGTGACGGGGCAAGTCATACAGGACATCACGGTCAGGCCGCTGTACTTGTTCGACATCGTGCCGGTGATGCCGGGCCAAACGCTGCCCATCAGCCGTGTGACCCTGCGGGCCATCGAGCGCGGCACACCGTTCGAGATTCGCAGGATCGATACCGGCCCGCAACTGACGCACACGCTCGAAGAAATCCGTCCGGGGCTGGAGTATCGCATCACGATCGGCGTCGCCAAGACCGCCGCCAAGGGGCCCTTCGCAGGTCA
>JADFJZ010000303.1 GCA_022565195.1 Planctomycetota bacterium
ATGCGCTTCCTCTCGTTCGCGCTCAGGCGGTTGAAGAGTTGGGCGCTCTGCAGTGTACCGAGGCAGTGCCGGCGTTGATCGATGCGCTGGGGGACAACGCGCAGTACGAGGGTCCAACTCGATTGGATGAATTGGATAAACAAGCGCTGGGGATCCTCCTGGAGGAGCGCGCGCCTGCCGCGGGAGAGCCATTGACATTGCGGAAGTTTCGCACAGTGTCCGACCAGGCTGCATTCAATCTGCGTTTGATCACGGGACAATCATTTGGCTTTCGATCGACGGATGACGCTGAGCGGAGGCTCGCCGCCCAGTTGGCCTGGCGGGATTGGTGGATCTTGCGGAATCGCGGATAGGTCCGACGGCCCCGATCCTCTGCTCCGGCAGGCCGTTCGCCAAAATCTCTTTATTGCTCTGCGAGGGTCCACTATAATTTGCCCTGCCCGGCTCTAGCGACTGAGGAAGTAATTGCTTACACAGATCGACATATCGCGTGATACCGATCGAAACACGAGCCTGCTGGTGGACTACTTCCGCCAGTTGGGCTCCGAAGCCTACAACCCGTGGGTCATCTTCATCGAGTTTCTGTTCATTGGCGTGATCGTCTATGGCACGCTGAGATTCCTTCAAGGCACGCGTGGGGCCAGGCTCATGCGCGGCATCGGCGTTGTCGTCGTGGCGAGCTTCGTCGTGGTTCGCATGTTGGCGGAGCGGTTTGGATGGGAACGAATCGAGTTTCTGTATCAATATTTTGTCCTGGCAGTGTTCTTGATCACGCTGGTCGTTTTTCAGCCGGAACTCCGGCGTGGGTTGATGCGGATCGGCGAGCGACTGTGGTTCACGAGCATGTATCGCGTGCCGAACAAGGTCATCGAACCGCTGGTGTTGTCCGTGAGCGCACTATCGAAGAAGCATATCGGAGCCATCATCGCCATCGAGCGCGTCTCCGGGCTCGGCGCGATTGTCGAAACGGGCGTCCGTCTGGACGCGCGACTCTCCGCAGACCTGCTGAACACGATTTTCTGGCCCGGCTCCGCTTTGCACGACATGGGCGTCCTGATTCGGCAAGATCGTATTGTGGCTGCCGGCTGCCAGTTTCCCTTGGCGGAGGCCGTGGATCTGGAGCGCGGATTGGGCAGCAGGCACCGCGCGGCCCTGGGGCTCAGCGAAGAATCGGATGCGATTGTTGTGGTGGTCAGTGAAGAGACAGGTTCGATTTCACTGGCCAGCGACGGCGAACTCCATCGAGCCCTGAGTCCGGAGGTCTTGCAGACGATGCTGTACGAGTTATTGCTGAAACGACAGCGGCTGGGGCGCGCCGGCACTGAGTCGAAGATGAGCCAGAGTGCCGGTCCGTCTTCCGCCGAGAAAAGTGCCGGCGAGCCGGAGGAAGAGTTATGCAGCAAGTGAGACTCTTGGCGCTGACCATCGCGATGACCGGCATGATTTGGATTGCCGCAGACCAGCGCGTGACGCGACTGGTAGAGCTTGACCTGGCCTTTGCGATTAGACCGGCCCCCGGTACGACCCTGGCCCTTGAAGTTGATGGCCCGCCGGTCGATTCTCTGCGCATCACATTCAAAGGTCCGAACCGTGTGCTCAGCCAGCTGAAGATGATTCAGGAGACACTTTCCATTGACTTGCCGATCTCCGAACGATCGTCTGGACCCCAAACCCTGAACCTGCTGGACGAACTGCTGGCGCAGGCCGATCAATTGGCCGGAATTCCAGAGGGTGTGGCGATCGTCGCTACCACACCCGGCACCATGACAATAGTCGTGGATCACTATGTGGAGAAGCAAGTGCGCTTGAAAGTCGATTCGGGCAACTACGATTTCGACGGCGATCCACAGTTCGATCCTTCGGTGGTGATGGCCTGGGTGCCGGAGCGGCAGTTCGAGGCGCTGCCCCCGGACAAACAGACAATCACGATTCCGATCGGTCGTCTGATCCCGGGACAAGCGCAAGAGGGACAGCTCATTCAAAAGGAAGTCCTCGTACCGCACATGCTCGACGGCGGCGTCAGTGTGTTGCGCCTCGATCCCGAGCGGGTCACGTTCAGCGCCACTCTGTTGCAGCACACCAAGCGCGTGCGGCTGCCGACGATCCCCGTGAACTTGACGCTTTCGAATATCGACATATGGGATCACTATCAGCTGCGGTTTGCCGAGGATCCGGACAAACGAATCCTCACGATTGCCATCTGGATTCGCGGGCCTGAGGACGTCGTGGACGAAATGGTGCAGGACTCTTCGATGTACGACATTTTCGGTTATGTCAGAATTACGAGCGAAGATCTGCCCGACAGCGAAACGGCAGTGCAGCTCTCCAAGCAGGTATCGATTGAGAACCTTCCTGACGGGGTCGTCCTGGACGAAGATCCTGATCCCGTCGACATCGAACTGATCCCCCGCTCCTAGCCTTCCCAATTCCTCTCTGTAATTCACGATCGAGCGGTTTCGCGGCGTACGCGGCGCACACAGCGAGCGCTGCAACTTTGCAGATTTCATTATCAGACTTGGGTGCAGGCACATGCCGTCCTCCTGGTCGAATTGTGCATTCATTTTCGGTCGCTGTGCTCAGGCAGCGTAACAAACACTCCTAAACTCCCCGACTCCGCAGTATCGACCGATGAGGAATCTCAGGTTTGGATGCGCGCCTGGGGTGAAAAGCATCCCCGGGTGCAGCAATCATGGGCCTTTGGAGCGAGTTGAGGATATTCGTGATCACGAAACACACGCAAATGTTGCTCCGCGGTGTACTGTCCCTGCTGGTCACTGCGCTGCCTTTGGTCGGCTGCAGCAGCGGCCTGCTGGTCGGCGACCAGGGTTCCGCGCCGGCATCGGACGACGCTGATGATTCGTTCGGCGAACCCCGGCCCACCGAACTCGAACCGGGTGGCGTCACCAGTTTCTCGGGTGAGCTGCTCGATGCCGGGGAGGTGGATGTCTGGGATCTCGGTCCCGTGGAAACCGGCACGCGACTGGAGGTGGAGCTGCAGGGCTTCGGCGCCAACTTCTCGATCGGCCTCTTCGACCAAGACTACCTGGTTAGGATGATCAGTCACGATCGGTACAACAGCAAGGATCCACGCGCAATTCTGCACGTGGCTCAGAGGGTGGAAGGGATGCTTTTGGTCGTGGCCAGCGATCCGTTCGAGGCCTCGACAGGCCCGTATACCGTGCAAGTGACGCAGTCCACCGATGCCGACGTGATTCTGCCGGGAACCCAGACTGTGGTTCTGAACTTCTCGGGCGGAAGTTTCGTTTCAATTGGGAGCGTCACCATACCCCAAGTGACGCCGTTCGATGCCGCGGATCTGCATCCGGACTGGAGCGAATTCACCACCCCGATGAAGGACATCGTCATGGACAGCATGCGGCGCGTCTACGACGGTCTCGACGTGGAGTTCTACTTCAGTGACGATCCTCAGGCGCCCCGTGGAGGCGTGACGACTGTTTACTCCGGCGCCGAAGATTCGAACAACGTCGGCTTGGCGGCGACG
>JADFJZ010000304.1 GCA_022565195.1 Planctomycetota bacterium
TTCCACGGAAGCAGTACCGGTTAATTCCAGTTCGGTGATGCGGAGCGCCAGCGACGGCTTGAACAGAAAACTCTCAATCTGGGAAGCGTCGTTGACGTCACCGCCGGGAATGGGCACGAACGCCTTGCTCACATCCACGTCCAGTAGAAGAGTCGTCGTCTCGTCGCCCGTGATCGTGAAGTCGAAGCTCAGCTTGATGCCGGTCTGCTCACCACTGGGCACAGTCAGTTCAAACTCGCGCCCGTCGGCCAGAACCACGTGCCCGGAGGAGACGATGAATCGAATCTGGGAGTAGCTGCTGGCGGTCAGGCTCGCACTCGCTAGTGGTGCCGTCAAACCGTTCTGAAGGTCGAGCAGATTGAAGCTCACTTCCTCATCGAGGATCGTGACGAACGCGCCGTCCCCGTCGTCTGAATCGCCTTCCCCCGCGTCGGCGGTCTCGTCATCTGCGTCGTCGCCGTTGGCGTTGCCATTAGTGTCACCATTCTCATTCTCGTTGTCGTCGTCCGTAGCCTGGGCGGAGCCGGCGTCACCATTGTCATTCTCATTTGCATTGTCATTGTCACTGGTATCCGACCCGTCATCATCGCTGTTGTCATTCTCGTTGTCGCCGCCGTCGGAATCGACTTCTGCATCGGCCATGTCGCCATCGGTGGACGAGTCCTGGCGGACTTCGATACGCGTGATCGTCACGCTTGCTTCGGTGACCAAAGAGAAAGGAAACGGTTCATCGGTGATGAGCACTTGCAGCGTGCCGGTTCCTCCACCGCCTGAAAATAAGTCACAGCCGCTCGGCAAGAGCATTATTGCAACTGCGCCACAGAGGCACGCCAAGCCGAGCTTCGCTTTCCGAGATGTAAGCATGTTCTTGACCTCCCACACTTGATTTCGTCAACTCACATCATCATTGTAACATGCAGGGATTACACGCCAAGGAAAAAACCATGGGAATCGCGGGCTGCTATCGCGGATGCCTGCGGGGTCTGACGTGGGCGTTCGATGCGAGATTGGAGTTTACGCAGCGGAAATGAAGTCATCCACGGTGCCGTGGATCTCCAGGATCTTGTCGAGTCGCGTAACGCGGATGGAATCACGAAGGCGCCGATCCACACTGACAAGAACCACACGCCGGCCGTCAATCTGGAAGCTCTTGCTCAATTGCACGAGCGAGCCGAGGGCGACGCTGGGTGCGAACTTGACCCGGCTGAGGTCCAACACGATCGGCTTCTTTGGATACTGCCCAGCAGCGGTATACACTTCGTCTATGAGCGCCCGCGTCGAGATATCGTTCAGCGTGCGTTTGCAGACTTCGATGAGCAGCACCTTGTCGTGCGGCTTGACTTCCGTGACCGAGCTATCTGACATATGCTTTCTCGATGGCCTATTTGGAGATAGGATGCGACCATCATAACGGATTTTGGTCCGAGATGCACGGGCTCTGACTCATGGCTTTTTCGAGGCTACAATGCCGGTAGCGGGGGGTTTCGGAATGTCCGAACGTGTTGCCTGGACGGAACGTACGTTTAATTTTGATTTCCCGGTCGGTCTGTATCGTGAGTTCATGGAGCGGCTGCGGGGCACGCCTGTCCGGATCCAGGAGCTGATCCGCTCCGTGCCCGCGGATCGTCTCACAGCCTGCCCGGACCAGGGCTGGTCGATCCAGCAAAACGTCGGCCACTTGCTGGACTTGGAGCCGCTGGTGATGACTCGTCTGGATGAGTATGACGCCGGCGCTGAAGTGCTCCACGCGGCGGACATGAGCAATCAAAAGACCAACCAGGCAGGCCACAACGATAAGTCGATAGAGTCGATCCTGTCGGCATTCGCGGAAGCGCGGGCCGAACTCGTCCGGCGTCTCGAATCGCTTACCCCCGCCCGCTTCGGCCAAACCGCCTTGCACCCGCGACTGAATCAGCCCATGCGTATTGTCGACATGATGTACTTCCAGGCCGAGCACGATGACTACCACTTGGCCAGAATCAGCGAACTCAACCAGTAATTTGGCTTTAGTTTGTAGCGTGGGGTCGTGACCCGCCAGATTGAACTCGTGTCAAGTAGAGATCCGTGCGGATGATCTTGCCGGTAATGTCAAGGATCGTGAAGAGCAGATCGCGTTTGCGGCGGAGTTCGGGAGCTTGTGGGAGATCGCGGCATTCGATTGTAGGGTGGGCATTGCCCACCATTTCCGGCGACCAGTCGCCCTGCTGGGGATCCGCGTGGAACTTCACTTCCGCGCCGGGGCAATCCTCAGTGATGACGTAGAAGCGGTGGCGGTCGTGGGCCAGTGGGCGCTCGAATGTGAACTTGATCTTGGCTACGCCGTCGTCCCGTATTTCCAGAATCTCGGTATCGAACAACTCCCCACCGACGATCTCTCCTTGCCGGAATCGTCCTGCCTCGCGCATGTCGTCGGTCAGCAGGCGGCCGAGCAATCCTGAGAAGTATTCTTGATTTTCGATGGCGATCGTGAACGAATGTGCGTCGATCTGCTTGATTGAAGTGATGCCCGTGACAATTAGATCGTTCGCTCGTCCGCGCAGGCTGAAGCCTGCGACTCCTTCGGAGTAGAGTGGGTCTGGGCCCGCTTGCTGGGCGAGTCTCGGGGCGACCAGTGGATGCGGGGCATAGGTCAGCACGTGTGTTCGCAAAGCGTCGGCAGGGATGTTCCACGCTTCTTCGAGATTCAGCGGCAGGTACACGTTGGCCAAGGGTAAGTTGATGATGAAAATGTCGCTGTCCGGCGGTGGGGGAGGATTCGCGGTCATTTGAGCGATCGTATGGTGTTCGGCGGCGACGACACCCCGCCAGCACAAGCGATACACACTGAACGCCCCGATGGAGAGCAGAAGCATCCCGATCGCGACGCCGCGGCTGACTCGCGATTGACTGGGCGGGGCTGTGGCCGGTTTGAGGATCAGTGCGATCACAAAGCCGACGCCTGCCATGTAGGCCATGTGCGGCGTGGCGAGGAATGGCACGACGGGCAGCACCGACAGCAGAATCCACGCCGGCCAGATCCACCAGCCGCGCACCCGCCGACAGGCCAGCGCATAGCCGCATCCGAAAACCAGCACGACCGCGACCATCAGCATGCAGTCGGCAGTGGACTCGATGAACGGGTTGCGATAGCGCGTCGGGCCGACGAACAGCGGCGCCTGCCAGACCACGCACGCCAGATAGTGCAGCAGCTTGGCCAGATACCATGGCACGTAGCTCCAGTCATCCGGCCGGCGGAGGTAGGCCGTGGGAACGTAGCTCTCGAACAGGTTGATTCGCCACAACGCAAATGCCCCGGCGAGCGCCAGCATCAGGGCGTGTGCCTTCCAGCGGCGCTTGAGGTGTTCCCGCCCACCGAAACCGAGGTCGAACGCCATGGCCAGAAGCGGAAACACGACTGCGTTTTCACGGCTGAACAGTCCGCACGCGAACAGCGCCAGTGTTGCCACGAAAGCACGCAGCCCTAAGGAGCCGCAGGCTTCAGCCTGCGCGATTGTTCG
>JADFJZ010000305.1 GCA_022565195.1 Planctomycetota bacterium
GTGGACATCATTTGCCCGAGCTTGACATAGGTGGGGCCGAGTTCGGTGCACACCGCCGCCAGCCGTTGGCCTATGGTGTGCGTCTCCTGCGCATCCGCGTTGCGCCGCGACTTGGGCTTCATCCACAGCGGCACGAAGCGGCCGAGGTCGAGATTTTCGACCAAATGCCCGAAGCCGTGCTTGGACAGCACCTGCGCGATGGTTCGGAGTCGTTGCAGCGTGCGAACATTGCGTGCGAAGCGAAAGGGCAAAGCGATGTCTCCACATTCGGCGGCGCGGGGTGAAGGTCAATCCTCTCAAGAAAGCTCGCGCGGGCTCCCGACGAGTCGGGATTCCATTCCGCCCGCGGCTCCTTGAATGCCATCGAGCGCCGTATCATCCCGGCTTTGGCGCGGCGACGCAAGTTTGTGTTGACAGAGGCGCAAGCGGCGTGAAAGATAACCTCTCTTGCAGGAGTATGTTCGATTATGCAGGGCGATCCTTATTGCAGCAATTGCAGTTACAGCCTGAAGGGCTTGACCGAGTCGAGCAAATGTCCCGAGTGCGGCAAGCCGCTGGTGGAAGTGCTGACGCGCAAGGCCTTTGACCCCAGCAAATGGGGTAAGCGCTATCGCTCTCGTGTGATGCTCTTCGGTCTGCCTCTGATTCACGTGGCCCTCGGCCCGGGCGAGGACGGCCCGCACGGCAAAGCCAAAGGGATTCTGGCGATTGGCGACCAGGCCCTTGGCTTTATCGCGCTGGGCGGAAAGGCGACGGGCATTGTGGCCATCGGCGGCTTCGCGCGCGGCGTGTGCTGTTTTGGCGGTCTGTCGATCGGACTGCTGTCCTGCGGCAGCGGCGCGTTGGGTCTGTTGGCATCGGGTGGGCTGGCCATCGGCTTGTTTGCCACGGGCGGATTGGCCTGTGGCTGGCTGGCGTTCGGGGGCATGGGCATTGGTGTCTACGCTGCCGGTGGCGCAACCTGGGGTTTGCACACGGTGGGCGGGGGCGCGAATGATCCGCAGGCGGTCGCCGTGCTCACGAACTGGAGTTGGCTGATGGGCAATTCGCCTCTCAGCGGGATGTTCACGCCGATGGCTTGGATTCTCGCGGTGATGGTAGTGCTGTCGGGGTTGATTGCGCTCATGATGCTGGTCGCCTATCTGCGGCACGACCACGGTGCGCCGACGTGATCGCCGGGCGGGCGCTGCTGGCGAGTGCGGCCTTGCTCGCCGCCGGATGCGGACCCGTGGTTTGGCCGGAAGTGCGCTACGTGGCGCTGGGGGATTCAATCACCGGCACACTGGATTCGGACACTTGGCCCCGGTTCTTTGTCGATCTGCTGGACATTGCCGATGAGGCGCTGGCGGCCGAAGGAGCCGGCGGGCGGACGGCAGCCGGCGGATTCGAGCGCCTGAACGAAATCCTCGACCTGGGCACCTATCCTGACGCGACCGTGTTGATCTACTTTCTCGGCGGGGCGGATGTCATCGACTTCATCGCGTCGATTGATCCGGCGCTGACCACGGCGCCGAGCGATGGGCAGTTCATGTTCGGCGATGCATTGAATGCTATGCTGGACGACGTGCGTACCCTGATGCGGGCGACACTCGAACTCGCGGGAGCGGCGGGATTTGAGATCTACGTGGCAACATATTTCTCCCTGCCGGCCGGTGTGGCGCCATGTGAAGCACTGGGCACTGATGCGCTGAGCAGCGATCAGGCCGATCGTGTGAACGAGTATGTAGCGCTGCTCAATGAAGTGATCAGTGATCTCGCGGTTGAGTTCGGTGCAACGCTAATCGACCTGCGTCTGGCCAACGAAGCCCTTCTGGGGCCGCCGGCACCAGTGCCGGGGCATTTCGCCAATTGCACGCATCCGAACGAAAGTGGAGCGGAGATCATCGCCTCACGTTTCGCCGAGGCGTTCTTGGCAGATTAGCTCAAGCCTACCAGAATCTCCTTTCCACCAAGTGCTCAGCCGCCTGCTGCTGCTCCGTTCGCTGGATTTGCTGTTGTCCACGGGCTGTATGTGTCGTATGATGTATATTAGAGGTGCCCCATGCGGATGCAGGAGCTTCAAGACACGCTGAAGAAAACCCCATTTGAGCCCTTCCGGATTCGCCTGAGCGACGGTCAGTCGTACGACGTGCGTCACCCGGAATTCGCAGGCCTGACCCGCCACAGCCTCTATGTGGGCGTTTCCCCAGACGAGGATGACGCCCCCGAGCGCATGGTGCAATGCGATCTTCGGCACGTTGTCACCATCGAGCCCATCAACGGCCAAACCGGGCCGCCGGCGGACTAGTGGCGCCCCAACGAGAAATCCGGATTAGCTGTCGTAGCAGGTGATCTCGAGTGGGTGGCCGTCGAGATCCTCGAAGTAGATCGACTTTGCAATTCCGTGATCGATGGGGCCGCGAAATTCGATGCCCAGTCCTCTCAGATGCTCTTGCGCCTCCTCGAAGCCAAGGCGATCCACCTTCCAAGCGACGAGATACCAGTGCAATTTGCCACGCAGATCATCCTTCGACAGCGGCTTGGCATCAGCATTTGCCTGGAAGAGCGCGAGCTTTGTGTCGCCGGCGCCGATCATCACCGGATGCGGCTCCCAGCGGTGAATCTCGACGAGGCCCAGCACGTCTGCGTACCATCGAACGGAGGCTTCGATGTCTCTCACGAACACCTCCACATGGTCGATGCAGTCCACGGCAAATGTCATCGGTGATTCCTTCCGATCGTTCACAGGCAGCGGGCTTGGTTGCGGGCTATGACCGGGCCATTATCACATAGCGCTTGGCGGCGTCCTTCCAGTACACGACATTCCACCACGCCGCGACGTACTCATCCCGCTTGTATTGGTACTTCAGGTAGTACGCGTGCTCCCACATGTCGATCATCACCAAGGGGATCATGCCGAGCGAAGCGCAATCTTGCTCTTGCGTGAGTTGCAAAATGAAGAGTCGATCGAGCGGTTCAGGATTGTACGCCAAGACAGCCCAGCCGTTGCCGTCGATGCTCAGCGCCGCCGCCGTGAACTGGGCTTTGAACTTTTCGTAGCTGCCGAAATCGCGGTCGATGCGCTGAGCGAACTCGCCGGCGGGCTTCGTGCCGCCGCCGCGCCCGACCGGCGCCATGCCGGCGAAGTAACACGTGTGATTGATATGGCCGGCGGCGTGGACGGTCATCGCGCGGGTCAGGGCTTGGATGTTCGTGAAGTCGTTCTTCTCGCGCGCCTCGTGCAACTGCTTGAGTGCCTTGTTCAGGCCGATCACGTGCAGCGCGTGCTGTTTCATGTGGTGTATTCTCAGGGTCCTGCCGTCGAGGTGCGGTTCCAGGGCCTCCGGCAGGTAGGGAAGCGGTGGGAGCTTGAACTCGGGCAGCGCCGCCCTCGGTTTCATCGGCCAGCAGCGCGCCGTGCAGGCCCAGTGATGTCAGGGCGGGCAGCCCGCCGAGCGCAGCGGCACCCTTGATGAACTCACGACGCGTGGGCACAAAGGGAC
>JADFJZ010000306.1 GCA_022565195.1 Planctomycetota bacterium
ATCGTACTACGGCACAGGCGAGAAGGGGCATTTGGTGCCCGTTCAATTCGCGTGCGTCTCCTGCGAGCAGCACATTCACATGGACGAGATGGTCGTGCTGCCCACGGAAGGCGTAGAAGAGGAGCAGACCAAAGTAGACACCATGCCCTGGCTGGAGCGCAAAGGGAAAGGAGTACTGCGGGCCTGGTTCTCGACAGTGGGCAAGGCGCTCGTCTCTCCCGGGCGACTGATACACAGCGTTCCGAACGACAGTTCAGTCGGCTCGGCAGTATGGTTCGCAGTGTTTTCCAACGCGCTCATCTATCTTGTGGGCCTGATCACACTCATGATCTTGCCACTAATCCTCAGCTTCTCGATGGCCCGGATGCCTTCACCCGGCGGTGGACCACCCGGCGGCCTGCCGATAGCGGCAATGATGATGGCAAGCCTCGGGGGCATGGCTGTCACAATGTATCTCGGTACGATCGCCTTGATGCTGTTGACTGGGTTGGTGGCCCATGGCCTGCTGAGGCTGACCGGCAAAACTGAAAGCACGATGGGGCGCACGTTCCATGCGGTTTGCTACAGCTCCGGCGCCAATGTTGGGAGCGCCGTGCCCTGCCTCGGTTTATACTTTGGGTGGATTTGGTGGCTGGTCAGCGCTGTGCTCATGGTCCGCGAAGGCCAGCGCGTCCACGGCGGGCGCGCGGTATTCGCGGTGTTGACCACACCCGCGCTCGGCCTCTCCGCGATCATCGCCTGGATCGTTATCTCAGCCTTTTCTGCAACTACGAACTTCGCAATGAGCGGCACGGCCGCCACGCAGACGGTGCTCACAGGCCTGCTGGCGTACGCCGGAGAACAAAACAAGCTCGGTCCAGATCATGCGATCCAGCTCGTATCGGGCGGGTTTGTCACCGGCTTCGATTTGGTCGCCACGGGGTCCAATACGCTCGAAGAGGATGTACCCGTAGCCGACACCAACTTGAACAAGTTCACAAAGCTGCCGTCGGAAAACCAGGCCAAGGCCGTCCAGGCTGCAATCGACGCGCTACCGCCGGGAACCATCGCACATCGGCTTGGTGATTTCGTCTTCACCTATCACGGCATCGACCTCTCAAACGCCGATCCGGGCCTGTGGTTGGTCATCATGTCGCCCGACCCGGATGTCAACCCGGCAGGTTCATCCGGAACTGTGATCACGTTCAGTGGACCGGGGATGACTGCGACGTCAACCACAAGCAGCGGGGGCATGGTTGTCGCAGGTTTGGTGGACGGCACATCGTTGCTTGCCCCGTTGGGCGGGTTTGCTCAGACCTTGCAAATGCAGAACATGCTGCGGGCGAAGTACAACTTGCCGCCGCTGCCCGATCCGGCGACCGTCACGCACGCCAAACCCGCCGTCGCCATTAGCCAGCCACAGACCGGCGAGACGATCCCAGATCCGTCGGAACCCGATGATGCGAGCGTTCCCGAAGACGAGCACCCATAGGCAGAATTCATTCTAAAACTTGCTCAGTTCCGTTTGAGGCTGCGGAGGAACTCTTCGTACCGTGCGGCGTGCTTCTCGACCGTCGCACTGGGGCCCAGGAGCTTCAGGAAGTACTTGCCTTCGGGCGAGATGATGACCGAAGCCAACATGCGGTGGTCGGGCTTGTCGTGCTTCTCGGGGTTCCCCGGTCGAACCGCCGCGACATACCGCCCGCTGATGTCGATCGTATGAACTGCCATGCCGCTGATTTGGGCTTCGCGGCGCGCGGCGACCTCCATCGAATCGCGGCCGTCGGCCTGAACGAATTGGCCGCACCAGCGAACGAAGTTCGCTTCGACGCTGCCGCCGGCTTCAGGCGTCGTGCCGAAGTTGTAAATCACCAGTTCCGCGTCGCCGTCGCCGCCGCCCGGCAGCCGGAGCTGGGCTTTTCGCACGCTCGATGTCGGTTGCTCGACGACCCACATGCTCGGCACGATGAATTCGAGGCGATCGACCGCGAGCTTGCGCGATGCAGATTCCTGCGCGGACGGACGGGCAGCCACCTCGGTTTCTGTGCGTTTCGGCGTCGCCTCCGGTTCTTTGGATTCCGCAGGCTCCGGTGCCGCGGTCGTCTTCGATTCGACCAATTGGCCGGCTTGGTTGCCGTTCTCTTTCGGCTCCTGTTTCTTCGACTTGCATCCAGTGGCGGATGCCGCACAGATCAGCGCGATTCCCAGCAGGAACGTCTTTACATGGCATTGAGTCATGCGTGTCCTTTCTCCGCTTGAGGAGCGGTCGTGAGACGAAAATAGGTCACTTGCGCTGTGGCGACCAGCGCTCCGTTTGTGTCGAACAATTTGACATCGACCGGGCACAGGGTCCGGCCGAACTTGATCACGCGGGCTTCAGCCGTCACATCGGTGAAGCACGGGGACAGAAACCGCACGTGGATGTCGCTCGTCGTCAAGTGAGCGTCCGCGCCCAGCTTCGTGGCGATCGCGAGCCAGGCCGCACAATCGGCCACCGTGGTCATGATACCGCCGTGGAAGGTCGGATGCAGCCCGTTGTGCCGGTCGCTGCGGGGCACCACCACGCGAACGAAGCCGACATCGCACTCAAGTGAGCGGAAACCCAGCGTCTTCAGGATCGGGACGGTTTCCAAGCACTGGTGCAGTCCTTTTTCGAGTTCCGGCAGGATCATAGTCCCGTGTTCTCCCCGAGATAGCGGCGGTCACGTTCAAGCGTGTGCGTCCAGGTCCAGGCGCCCAACTCTACCAACCCGGCGGTCATTTGCAACCGGCTCCGCGGCGCAGCGGCGCCTGCAATTCGCATTCATTTCTAACTCAATCGAGAGCGACTTTGGACCGACGTTTGAGTTGTTGGGACGACGCCCTATCACTGCCAGCTCGGCCGGGAGAAGTTGATGTTTACGAAACTCTCATTTGCACAGGTTTTGGGGCAACTGCTGGCGGTCGCGATCGATTGTGTCGTCGGGCTGTTCACTCCGCGGCGGCGAGCGTCGGGCGTGGGCACGAAGATCCCTTCTCGAATCGTCTCTCCGCAGCATGACGACGGGCGAAGCACGTCGCCGGCCCAGAGTCCGGAAACACCGCCAGAGCAACATTCAGTCGCCTGAAGCTTCCGGCATCGAATCCAGGATCGCCGGCGGTTCCGTCGCGTTTTCTTCGGCAGGCTGAGGGCCGTAGACGGCACCCAGGAGATGCGTGAACGCGATGATCACGGGGACCAGCGTGATGACCACGGCGAAGATGGAAAGTCGTCGCCCCAGTCGGGGGCGATACTGGCCGACGACTTCGCAGATGAAGATCACAAACACGACCAACGCGAACTTGTAAACGACCATCCCAGGCAAGGCCCAGCGATCCAGGATGTAGTCCGCCAGGACGTTGACCTCCCGCCCTCCGAAGTACAGCACGACCCACGTCATCATCAAATCCAGCGCGGATACGAAGATGAACCACACGTAGGCCTGCGGATAGCGGGCGGCACGGAGCAGTGAGAATCTGTTACTTTT
>JADFJZ010000307.1 GCA_022565195.1 Planctomycetota bacterium
GCGGGCTCGGTGGTGTCCATGCCGCTGATTTTCTCAGTCACCAATCCGGAATCGATGGCCAGGAGCTGGCCCGGCAGCGTCTCGCCCCGGGCGATCTGCACACCACGCAGCTTGATGGCGTATTGATTCGGCTCCAATTGGATGTTGTCCCGAATACGGATCGGCGGAACGACGATGCCCAGCTCGCTGGCCTGCTGCCGCCGAATGTTGCCGATGCGGTCGAGCAAATCGCCGCCCTGCTTGCGATCGACCAGCTTGATCAGGCCGTAGCCGACTTCGAGTTCCATTGGATCGACCGCGAGCATTTCCTCGACTTTGTCCGGCCCCTTGGGCTCAGCCCGTTTCTTCGCCGCTGTGGCTTGTGTTTTCTTGACTTGCCCCTGCTTGATGAAGTACGCCATGCCGCCGGTCGCGATCAAGAGCATGAACAGCGGCGTCTTGGGCAGCGGCGTGAGCATCAGCGCGCCCACGAAAGCAGCCGTCAACGCCAGTGCCACCGGGCGGGATAACATCTGCGTCAGCAGTTCCTCGCCGAAGTTTGTCTTTGAAACACTGCGACTGACGATCATCGCAGCCGACAGCGACACAATGAACGCGGGAATCTGCGACACCAAACCATCGCCGATGGTCAGCGTAGTGAAGATCCGCACCGTGTCTTGAAAGGAATACGGCGGATCCAGCTCGACCATCCCGACGTAGAATCCGCCCATGATGTTGATCAGCGTGATGATGATGCCGGCAATGGCATCGCCGCGCACAAACTTGCTGGCACCGTCCATCGCACCATAGAAATCCGCCTCGCGGGTGATGTCTTTGCGGCGTTGTTTGGCTTCCTCTTCAGTGATGGTCCCGGCGTTCAAATCGGCGTCGACGGCCATTTGCTTGCCGGGCATCCCGTCCAAGGTGAATCGGGCGGCGACTTCAGCGATGCGCGTGGCGCCCTTGGTGATGACCACGAATTGAATCACTACGATGATCGTGAAGATGATGAAGCCGATGGCCAGCGAACCGCCGGCCACGAACTGCCCAAAGGTCTCGATCACGTAGCCCGCGGCGGCGGTTCCATCTTCGGCGTTGCTCAAGATGAGGCGCGTGGTCGCGGTGTTCAAGACCAGTCGAAAAAGAGCCAGGCCGAGCAGCAGCGATGGAAAGACGGACAGCTCCAGCGGGCTGGCGATGTACATCACCGTAATCAGGACCAGTGCGGAGATCGTGATGTTCGCCACCAGCAGGAAATCCATCATCCCGGTGGGCAGCGGAGTGAGCACGACGAAAATCAGGCCCAGCGCAGCGACGGGCATGAGCAGATTGCGATTCCGCTCAATGAACGCCTGAATCGGCGCGGGAATTGTCAGTACGGGCACGCCGGCCACATGCACACTCCGTTATGCAGTCATGCCCGCGGCGGCCTTCATGGCCTGCCGTTTACCGGACAATTCATAGACGTAGGCCAGAACTTCCGCCACAGCCTTGTACAGGTGCGGCGGAACTTCCTGCCCGACCTCGACCAGTTTGTACAACACGCGCGCCAGGGGTTGGCGTTCAACAATGGGAATGCCGGCCTCGATCGCGATCAGGCGAATCCGCTCAGCCAGGTGATCCTTGCCCTTGGCAAGCACTCGGGGGGCGCTCATGGTCTCCGTATCATATTTCAGCGCCACGGCGATGTGCGTCGGGTTGGTCACCACGACATCAGCCTGAGGCACATCCTGCCGCAGGCGCTGCAGGGCGATCTGCATTTGCACCTCGCGCCGGCGCCGTTTCATCACTGGGTCGCCGTCCATGCTGCGCATCTCTTCCTTGACTTCTTCCTTGCTCATTTTCAAGTCCCGTTCGTGCTTGAAGCGCTGATAGAACCAATCGAGAAGCCCGAGAATGATGAGCACGACCGCCACGCGGATCCCCAGCGAGAAGAAAATCTCCGCGCCCAGGCGCACCACCTCCGTGAACACCAGACCGGAAGAAAACATGATCCTGTCGAGCTGCCCGACGACCGAGAAATAGACCACCGACCCGACGATGCCCAGCTTGGCCATGTTGATCAGGAGCATGACAAACGTGTGCATGGAGACCAGTTTCTTGATGCCGCGCAGAGGGTTGATCTTATCCAGACTCCATTTCAACGGATGTAGCGTGAACAACAAGCCCGTCTGAAGCAGAACCACGACGAGGGCCGTAAACATGAATACGAGCAGAATCGGCAGCAGGATGAAGAACATTTGCTTCATGGTCTCGGCGCCCAGCGGGAGGAGTTGCGAACCCCGGACCGAGGAATCGCCCGCGCCGCCAAGCAGGAACGTCGTCATGGTATACATCTGACCGAGGACGCTCTCCCCGAACAGCGCCAAGGTCAGCAAACCGACCAATAACAGAACCGCCGCAGTGAGATCCTGGCTCTTGGGAATCTGCCCCCGCGACCGCGCTTCCTGGCGCCGTCGCGGTGTTGGGGCTTCAGATTTTTCCGTATCGTCCGCCAAACCGCATCACTCCGTTGAACTATTGAAGCCCGATCAAGTCGTTGATCAAGTCGAACGCCTCGTCCACGTGGATCCACAGCACGTCGTAGAGATTGTCTATCTGCCAGCCGGATAGCAACATGCCGATGCCCACGAAAATCGCAAACCCCACCGACAGAATGTGGAGCTGCGGCATGGTTCGGGACAGAAACCCGAGCCCCGCCTTGGCGAGCAACAGGGCGATGACCATCGGAGCGGCCAGCCGCAGGGCCAGCGTCAGTGAACTCATCATCAACTCCGATATGAGCGTGACCGTCGACTCCTGCACATTGAAAGTCATGACCGGCACGGCCTGAAAGCTATCCATCAAGGCCCGCACCATGGCCCGATGCCCGTCCATCAGCAGAAACAGGGCGGTCGCCGTCAGGAAGTAGACCTGGCCGATGACCGAAGATCGGGTCTGCGTCGCGGGATCGAAGGCACTGGCCAGCGCCAAGCCCGCTTGTTGACCGACGATCATGCCGGTCATTTGAGCGGCCAGAAGAATCAAGCTCAGACCGATGCCGATGATCAGACCAATCATCAACTCGCCGACCAAACCCGGAAGCACCACCGACAAGCTCAACTCCGCAGGGAGGGTCGGTGCGATGCCCGGAAAGAGCGTCACCGAAATAGCCAACACGATCCCTGCCTTCAGCCGAGCCGGAATGGCAGCGCTGCCCAGCAGAGGCGCCGTAATCATCATGCCCGACACCCGCGTAGCGACCAGCAGGAAGGAAGGCAGCACCAAGCTCAGCTCGATCAGCGACGTCGGATACACCGTGGATGATCACTCCGTCACTAGGATCACTGCCCAAACATCTGTATTGCATATTCCAGCATCCGCGTGGTGATCCAGGGAATGAAGAACGCAGCCGCGCCCGCCATCGCCAGAATCTTGGGAACGAAGGTCAGTGTCTGCTCGTGCAGTTGCGTCACGGCCTGCACCAGCGCAATCGTCAGCCCGACCAGCAAACCGATCACTAGAA
>JADFJZ010000308.1 GCA_022565195.1 Planctomycetota bacterium
AATTCACCGATCTCATCGCCGGACGCCAAAGCCTGCTTGACCCGGGCAATCGCCGCGGGGCCGGCTTTGACGAGTTTATCGAAGAAGGCGCTCACCAGCGGTTCGAGGTCTTCGGTCGAGTTGACGATCTCGTCCACCAGGCCGATTTCGCAGGCCCGATCAGCTTTGATACTCTCGCCGCTGAACATGAGCTGTTTGGCCAGCGCCGGGCCGACGAGTTTGGGCAGTCGAATCGTTCCCCCCCATCCGGGGATCAGTCCCAGCAACACTTCCGGCTGGCCGATGTTGATGCTCTTGACCGCGAATCGGAAGTCGCACGCCATCGCCAGTTCGCACCCGCCGCCCAGCGCGGCGCCCTGAATGGCAACGAGCGTGACCTGCGGCAGCGCTTCGATCTTGTTGAAAACGCGATGGCCCAGCTCCGCCATCGCTCTGCCCTCGGCTGCGTCATAGCCCGCCATGGCCTTGATGTTCGCGCCGGCCAGGAAGGCCTTGCCCTCCGCCCGAAAGAGCACGAACCGCACGTCCGGGTCCGTCGCCAATTGATCAACCACGCCCTCAAGCTCAGCCATCATTTCCACCGAGGCCACGTTCAACCCGGCTTCGGTCCGAAACGTCACGTTGGCCCGTTTGCCCTGACGATCCAAAACTACATGCGTATGATCACTCATTGCCAAGTCCTTCAGATTAGGACGTTCTGCTAAACGGCAAGCCTACGGCATGCTTCATCGAACTGACGTTGTCGTTTAGCAGACTGCCTCTATCCTACCCAGCGAATGCGCACGCTGCAAACATGCGCGGCACCGCTCAGGCAAAGCGAACTGCTGCCTGCTGACCGCTGACTGCTGACCGCCGACCTCACCACGCCGCCAGATCGCCCACGATTTCCTCGACCAGGTCTTTCATGGTCACGATGCCGATGCAATTGCCCCAGCGGTCCACCACCACGCCGAACGTCCGGCGGGCCTCGCGCATGTCGTACAGCGCCGCCGACACCGACGACTGCGGACGCAGCGTACACGGCGCGGTCATCAGTTCGTCGATCGTCCTGCTCTTCGACTGCCCGAGGAACTCATACACGTCGATCACGCCGACGACCTTGCTGCGCCGGGTCCCGATCACCGGGTAGCGGGAGTAACTGTGGCGTCGCATCACCGGCAGAATGTGATCGCGCGTCGCGTTTCGCGGCAGCATCACTGCCTTCGACGCCGGCACCATCACCGAACCCACCGACACATTCGAGAGCGACAGCACGCCGTCGAGCAGATTCGACTGCTCATCGGTCAACACGCCCTCCGCCACGCCCTCTTTCAGCAGCGAGAGCATCCTGCTGCGCGGGTGCATGGCCGGTTCCCAGTCATCCGTGCCGTGCCACCAACGCAGCGTGCATCGCGTCAGCCATTTCAGCACCGGCACCGCGCCGCACCACCGAAACATTCGGTCGAACACCGCCAGCGCCCAACTCGCCCGCGTCATCAGCGGATTGGCCTGCTGCCGAAACCAGTTCTTGGGCAAGATCTCACCGAAAGTGAGGACGATCGGCGTGAGGATCAGCGTCGTGTACAGTTCCAGCTCTCGATCGCTCCAGTCGGTCGCCAAGCGGGCCAGAAACATGGCTGTAAAAATCGTGGTCAGGTAGTTCGCCAGGTTGGTGCCCATTAGAGTGACGCTCAAGATGCCCGCGCGATCTTCCAGCAATCGCCGCAGCCGAACGGAACCGCGGTGCCCCTGATTGCTGCGCAGTTGCAGGCGCACCGGGTTCACGCGGTACACGCCGGTCTCGGCGCCGGAGAAGAAGCCGGACAAGAGCAAGAACACGACAATGGGCGCCAGCAGCAGGTAGGTCATTCTTCTGCCTCCTGCCCGCCGTCCAGCTCGACCCGCACCCGCTGCACTCGCTTGCCCTTCATTTGTTCCACCGTCAGCCGGGCCTCACCGATGTGCAGTTGGTCACCCTCGCGCGGCAGTCGGCCTAGTTTCGCGGTAACCAAACCCCCCAGCGTCAGAATGCGATAATCCGGATGCACGATGCCGAACGCCTCGTACCACGGCTGAATGTTGACTTGGCCCGCCATTCGGAACGACCGCGGGCCGATCTGTTCAACCAGCACCGCCTGATCGTGAGGCTGCTCGATGTCGCCGACGATTTGCTCGACCACGTCCTTCATCGTCACCAGTCCTGCCACGCCGCCGAATTCGTCCACCACGATGGCGAACTGCGTCTTCGAATCGCGAAAGTGGGCCAGCAGTTTGTCAGCCGTCATTTGCTCGGGCACGAACCCGACCGGCTGAGCCAGCTTCGCAAGCGGCACGTCGGCGTTCAAATAAAGATCGCGGGCATGGATCAGGCCTGTGATGTGGTCCACGTCTCCTTCATAAACCGGGATCCTCGTGTGCCGGCGCGTGCGCAGCATGGCCAGCAGTTCGTCGCGCCCGTCGGCCAGATCGAACGCCGCGATATCGACACGCGGAATCATGATCGAGGCCACGCGCGTCGAAGCGAGCGCCACGACTTCCTGCAGCATGTCGTTCTCGCGTGGAGCGATCGCGTCGCTGTATTCATCGAGATCGACCAGGGCTTTGAGTTCCTCAACGGTGACCTCCCGCGGCCCCCGATCGGGTCCGCCGACCAAAAGCCGGCTGATCGGCACCACCACCAGGTATTCGAGCACGACGCGCAGCGGCGTAAGCACCGTCTGCAAAGCCCCGATCAGCAACGCGACCGGCGGAGCGATCGTAGAAGCCACCGAAATTGCGAAGGTCTTGGCCAGCACCTCACCGATGACGATCACCAGAATCACTGTCACCAGGCCCCACACGGAGGCGAGCACCGGATTGATCTCGCCGAGGTGTTCCGAGATTGCATAACTGCTGGCGAAGATGAGCACGTTGACCGTCGTATTGCCCATCAGGATGGTCAGCAGCACCTTACGCGGGTCGCTCATCAACCGGGCGACCATACGCTGGAGTCGGTGGCTGCTATTGCGGAATTGCCCGAGTTGATACTTGCTGAGCGAGAATAGTTCGGTCTCGCTGCCCGACAGAATCGCCGAGCAGCACAGCAGAAGCGCAAGCAATAGAAAAGAAGTGATCACCGGCGTTCGACGTTACACCACATACCCAGAAAAACTTACCGCAGAGATCGCAGAGAATATGTTTTGAAATCTCATCTCCGAATTCCCTCTGCGCCCTCTGCGCTCTCTGCGGTTAATCTTCTCCGCTACTTAAGCAATGCCAGAATATCCTGGAATGTCCCGCGCTCCGCTTTCAGCCCGTCGAGTATTGCGCGAGTCTCAGCCACGACCTCCGCCGGGGCGGAGCGGACATAATTCTCATTGGCCAGCTTGGACTCCGTGCCCTTGATTCGTTTGTCGAGCTGGCCGACGGCTTTTTCGATGCGTTGCCGCTCCTGGGCGTCGTCGTCGATGACGGCGTGTACGAAAATCTGCCAATCGCCACCGATTTGA
>JADFJZ010000309.1 GCA_022565195.1 Planctomycetota bacterium
CCACGACGCCCTGGACGCTCCCGGCGAACATGGCCATCGCCGTTCACCCCGATTTCCAATACCAGCTTGTGTCGTATTCGCTGGATGGCAAGCCGCAGGCGAGTGTCATCGCTGAAGGCTTGGTGGATAATGTGATGCAGGCCGGCGGTGTGTCTGACTTTCAGAGGCTGCAATCGTTCAAAGGCTCAGAACTCGTTGGCGGCTCGTACAACCACGCGTTCATTGATCGAACAAGCCCGATCCTGGCGGCTGACTATGTGACCCTGAAAGACGAAAAGGGCAACCCCACCGGCACCGGCCTGGTTCACACGGCCCCAGGCCACGGTGCGGATGACTACCACACAGGCCAAAAGAACAACATCGAAATTTACTCGCCCGTGCTGGATGACGGCACTTTCGACGATACGGTACCGGACTGGATTCGTGGCAAGTCGGTCTGGGCCGGCAACAAGATTATCTGCGCGCATTTGATGCAGACCGGCCAGATGTTCCATCAAAATGAGTTCGTGCATAGCTATCCGCATTGCTGGCGAAGCAAAACGCCGACCGTGTTCCGTTGCACGGAGCAATGGTTTGTTTCGGTCGATAAGCAGCTTCCCAAGACGAACCAGTCCCTCCGCAAGATGGCCTTGGAGGCATCCAAGTCGGTGCGCTGGATTCCCCAATGGGGCCGCACGCGGATCGAAAGCATGCTGGATTCGCGCCCGGACTGGTGCCTCAGCCGCCAGCGCGTGTGGGGCCTGCCGATCCCCGCTTTCTACGACAAGAACGGCGACAGCGTGATTTCACCGCAAATCGTGCGGGCGGTGGCGGACCATTTCCGAAAGCACGGCAGCGATTCGTGGTTCACCGATTCGCCGCAGCAGATCCTCGGTGATTGTCCTTTGCCGAACGGGTTGAGCGCTGCCGATCTCACTCCGGAGCATGATATCTTCGATGTGTGGTTCGAGTCGGGCAGCAGTTGGGCAGCCGTCTGTCAGGCTGAGGGCTGGGACATGCCTGTCGAACTCTATCTGGAGGGCAGCGATCAGCATCGCGGCTGGTTCCAATTGTCGCTGCTGCCCGCGCTCGGCGCGATGCAACAGGCGCCGTTCAAGACCGTGCTGACACACGGGTTTATCGTCGACGATCATGGCCGAAAGATGAGCAAGTCGGCCGGCAATGTCGTTGACCCGCAAAAGGAAATCCAAAAGTACGGCACAGACGTCATCCGCCTATGGGTGGCGAGCATTGATTACCAGAATGATATCCGCTGCAGCGACGCGCTGATCAGTTCTCTGCAGGACGAGTACCGCAAGGTCCGAAACACAATCCGTTTCCTGCTCGGCGCCATCCATGAGTTCGACCCTCAACAGGATGCGGTCGAAATCGACCAAAACTCGATTGACGCCTGGGCTCGTTTGCGGCTTCACCAACTGGTGCGGGACGTCAACCGGCTGTTTGGCGACTACGCGTTCTACAAAGTCTTCAAACGCATTCATGATTTCTGCAACTTGGATATGTCACAAGTTTACTTTGTGGCGCTCAAGGACCGCCTGTACTGTGACAAGGCCGATTCCCGCCGCCGCCGCCGATCACAGACCGTGCTCCACGAGATTGCCGACAATTTGATCCGTTTGATTGCCCCGATTCTGATCTACACAGCGGAGGAAGCGTGGGGCTATCTGCCGGCCAGGTCGGAAGACGTGGACAGTGTCCACCTTGCCCATTACCCCAAACCTGATCCAAAGGCGTTCATCAAGCAAGTCGAGGAAGAATGGGATTTCATCCTCAAGCTGCGTGAAGATGCCATGCTGCAACTCGATACGCTCAAGCGCGAGCACGGCATGACCAACCCGCTTGACGCACAGGCCGTCTACTACGTCAACGAGGCTCAGGAGCAGATGCTCGCGCGCCACGACGAGGAACCGGCGGACGTGCTGGGCGTGGGGTCGTACAAGACAACGCTGACCAGCGAAGAACCCCGCATCGTCATCCAGGACGTGCGCGACAAGTATGAGAAGTGCGCCCGCAGTTGGAAACGCCGGCCGGATGTCGGCAGCGACCCGAACCATCCAGACCTCAGCAAACGCGACGCGATGGTGATGGCCCAACTGGCACAAACCCAATAGCGACCCTGATGAACAAGTCACGTCTCAATATCGCCGTGCTCATTTCCGGCGGCGGCACGACACTGCAAAAGTTCATCGACCTGCGCGACAGCGGCGAACTGCATGTTGACTTCAAGCTCGTCATCAGCTCCCAGCCAAGCGCCAAGGGTGTGCAGCGGGCGGCCGAGGCCGGCATCCGCACGTTAGTTATCGAGCGATCCGCCAATCCTGAAGGTTTGTTCAGTAAGCAGATCACCGACGCTCTTCGCCAGGCTGACGTGGATCTCGTCTGCATGGGCGGCTTCCTGTCGATGTGGATCATTCCGCCGGATTTCGAAGGCCGAGTAATGAACATTCACCCTGCCCTGCTGCCCGGCTTCGGCGGCAAGGGTTTCTATGGCCGGCGCGTCCATGAAGCTGTGCTCGAAGCCGGATGCAAAGTCACCGGCTGCAGCGTGCATTTCGTGGACAACGTCTACGACAACGGCCCGATCATCCTCCAGAAGGCGGTCGCGGTCCATGAAGACGACACACCGGAAACGCTCGCCAAACGCGTGCGCAAGCAGGAAAAGGTCATCTACCCCGAAGCCATCCAACTCTTCGCCCAAGAACGCCTGCGCATCGAAGGTCGCCGCGTGCGCATACTTGAGTAGACGCGAGAGACATAAAGACAAGGAGCCGCAAGCTTCAGCTTGCGCGATCCCCCGCATTTGCGCGCTTGCTCCCACGTATCAATCGCGCAGGCTAAAGCCTGCGGCTCCTTGATCATCCGTGTTTGATCGCCGCCGCCTCAACGCACGACTGAAAGAACTGCAACAATTTCGGCCTGCCGATATCTGCCATCTCGTTCAGCGCTTCGTAGTGCCCCGCACCCGGTATCAGCCACAGACCCTTCGGCTCGCCGGCGCGATCGTACAAATCCTGCGACATCTCCCAAGGGCAGATGCGATCCTCTTTGCCGTGCATCAGGAACAGCGGCGTCGGCGCCACGCGATGGACGCAGTCAATCGGATCCTGTCCGCGACTGATGCCCCACCTCGCGATCAGCTTCGCGACGCCCCGCGTCAGCCACTGTTGCTTGAGCACCCATCGGACCTCTTCCTGATAGTCGCTGAAGGACCCGTCGACGGCGACGCCGGCCAGATCGTCGCGCTCCGCAGCCGCCACGATCGCAACCGCACCGCCCAGTGATTGCCCGAACAGCAGGACCCGCGCCGAATCCACATCCTCGCGCGCCAAAACGTAGTCGATCGCAGCATGGGCATCCAGCATAGTCCCGGCGCGCGTGACAGTCCCTTCGGATTCTCCAAAACCGCGATAGTCGAAGCACAGTACGTTGTACC
>JADFJZ010000310.1 GCA_022565195.1 Planctomycetota bacterium
GCAGCAGCAACGTGCTCAAGAATGGTTCAAGGGGACTCAATGAAAAACCCCGCCGCCCATGGACGGCGGGGTTCCGTTTTTGAAGGTTGGCGGCCGCCGGAGCGGCCTGCGCGAAGTCGCGAAACTTCGTTAGAACGAGAAAATGTAGCTCAGCGAGAAGCCCCAGTTGTCGCCCTGATCATCGCCGTCGAGCGTCCAGCGCGTGGCCCAGGACAGTGTCTGGTTGTCGGTCAACGAGTAATCCATGCCGGCCTCCATGCTGTGCTGCATGCTGTAGCCGTCCAATCGGCCTGAGTCCAGGATGTAGTCAATGTTGACAACGGTGCTATCGGTCAGCCGGTGATCAAAGCCGATAATCCCGCCGGCGGCGAAATGACGAGCGGAAACATCGTTTCGGCGGTTGCGGAAGAAATTCCCGCGGTTGGAGGAAGAATTTCCTCGGTTGCGATCCCGGTCATGGCGGGCGTTGGTGGCCACATTGTCGCCGTCCATGATTCGGATGAACGGATTGACGTGCAGACGACACGTTCCCGGATTTACGTCCCAAGTGAATACGCCACGAATCTCCCAGTCCACGCCCTCCGAGCCGTTGCCCGTCGGCAGGCGCAGCTCGTTGTAAATCGCCCCGGCTGGGATCCAGTCCTGTTGGTCGTGCAGCTTCCACTGCCAGCCGATCGAAACGTCGGCATTGCCTTCTTCGCCGTCGCCGTAATTGACCGGCAGCTTGAAGACGATTTCATGGTCGGCGTAGACACCCCACTGCAACTCGACGCGATTACCGTAATCATCATCCGATCCATCGCTTGACGTTCCATAGTCGAAGACGATCTTCAAATCAAAAGTACCCTGTTCTTGAACGTCAGCACTCCTCATGCTGACCGGCCCCTCGACGTCAAAGCCGTCGCCGGCGCCCGCGCCGGCGCCCGCGTCGCCTTCGTCCTGCGGGGTGGCTTGCAGCGAGAAGTTGCTGACCTCGGAAAGGCTGCCCGAATCGTCCGCGCTGGACAACGCCGGCGTGGCCAACAGCAGGGCCAACGCACCTAAACATAGACTCAACTTGATTTGATTCATTTTCTTGCTCCTGATTGCCAGAAAAGTGTGAAGGACTCTCGCCCCGCCGGCTGCGCCTCTGCCAATGGACGGGAAACGATCAGCCTTGATCAAAATACACTTGAAGTCTCAGAACTCCAGCATATCTGTCGGCACAGGATACGAATGTAGTGTACACATTGTCAATGCCCGCTATCCGTCGGCGGTAGTCAAGCCCGAAGGAATGGGCTGCTGAGCAGCCTTGAAACCATACGCGCCAAAGAAAAAGCCCTTGCGGCACATGCACATACGAACGTGGGGGACACGAATCTACTCGTCTCAGTTCGTGGCCAGGTTCGCGGATCCGCGTTCGTAGAAACCAGGGGACGCCTTGCCAATCTAACGATAAAGGATGCTCCGAATTCGCGTCCCCCAGATTGAAACAACCTGGGCCACCCCGCCTTTCACTGCGGCGGCGGGTGCGCTAAGGGCGAGGGAAGCGCTGTTTGTTTTTCTGCCACCAGACGCGCCAATCTTGATCCCCAATCGCACAGGAGACCGCCTCATCGCGCCACTGCTCAGGCGTGCGGCCCAGGTTTAGCCCGGTCAGTCGTTCGAGGGCAACGGCGGCGTGATAACGCACATCGGGCGTCTCGTCATCCAAGAGATCGATCATCTGGGGTATACACCATGGCTGGGCCACCTCCGAAAGAATCCGTGCAACTCTTGTGCGCATGCCCTGCTGCCGTCGCGAGGCTGGTGATTGCACGTAGTCATTCAGCGGGCCGAACGACGCTTCACCGCACGAACGAATGGCCAGTTCATAGAACTGCGGCTCATCCGCCTGACTGAGAAGTGCCAGCAGGCCTTCGATTCGCGCCACCATTTCAGGATGGTCGCGCCCTTTGCGGATCAAGATATCGTGGACCCAGCGCGTCGGCGTGATGAAATCGTCTACGGACTGCGGCTCCCCGACTGTCGCATCCGCAATGGTCACTATATGGCGCTCGGGAACCTTCAGCGTGCTCTCGTTGCATGTCAATTCAAGCTGACCTTCGACACACAACACCTCGACCCCATTCGCCGAAAGGTTCACATCGAAACTGGCCCGTTGCGCCGATATCCTGGCACGGGGTAATTGCAGTTCGACCGGCACAGTGCTCGCCGCCACGTTGGACCACATCCGGCCGCCGATAAGTTCTATCTTGTGCGCGCCATCAAAGCGCAGCTCGCTTGCTTCGTCGAGTCGCATCTCCGAACCACCCGCCAGGCTAAATTCGCAGCGGGTGTTGTCTGCGGTGCGCACCCCGCTGCCAGCGGGCACATCATCGCCAACCCGCAGCATGGTCCAGACCCCAGCCCCTGGCCGGTGCAGCTCGACCGGCCCCGTGGCCACCGCCAGTCTGGCGACGGATTCATTCACGGCATGCGACGCCGGTTGAAACTGATAAAAGCAAAAAGCACCCAACAAGAAACTTGCCGCAGTTGAGACGGCTATGGGAAGCCGGCGCCTGTGCGGTACGCACACTTGCTCGATCACCCCATCGGCGATACATTCGGCACTGGCGCGGTGCGGCGTAAAGGCGCGCCTGAGTGCTGCATCCTGCAAGCGAAACGCTTCCATAGTCGCCCGGCAACCGGGGCAAGCCGTGAGGTGGGTATCGAGCGCCTTCTGGTCAGCCGATGCGATTTCACCGGCGATCCGCTGGCCGATCAGGTTCTTGGCCTGCTCACAATCCATGCTTGCCTCCAGATCGACCGAGGCGCTCACGCAAAAGCGCCCGGGCCTGAGTCAGGCGGGCGTTGATCGTGGCGGTGGATACCCCGAGCTGGGCCGCCAGATCGCGATAGGTCACCTCTGAATAGTAGTACAGCATCACCACCTCACGATACCTTTCGGGAAGTTTTTCCACCTCCTCCACCAAGCGCCTCAGCTCGTCCTGCGTTTCTAGATCCCCGGCATGATCACAATGGCCATCCGGAATATTGCCCTGATCGAGAGCAGCGACAGACACCTCTGATCGCGACTTCGACTTAAGCCAGTCCAGGCAGGTGCGCACGGCGATGCCGCACAGCCATGGGCCGAACTTTTGCGGCTCGGTGAGTGTGGGCAGGGCCTTGAAACCACGATACAACACTTCCTGGGCAAGATCTTCGGCGACGTCCGCCCGGCCTGTACGCGCATGACAAATCGCCGTGATGCGCGCAGCCCAACGCCGCACCAACTGTGCGTACGCCAGATTCTTGCCCGCTAGAGCCTGGCGGACGAGGTCGGCATCAGGTTGGTCGTCGGGCAGCAGTTCACTCCCATCTCACGGCTTCTCTACACCACTATGTAGAACGAAACAAATCCCTTATTACATAAAATTCTTTTATTAACTCCGGTGCCG
>JADFJZ010000311.1 GCA_022565195.1 Planctomycetota bacterium
CAGCACGCCTGGGAGATCCGCCAACGGGCCCTCGCCGAGTTGAAGCTGTCGGCGGCGACGGCGGATGATCCGCAAGTCCGCGTACGCGCGCTCCACGGCTTGGAGGCGGGCGGTGACGCGCAATTCGATTCGTGGACACGTCTGGCATTGTACGACCCGGCCCCGATGGTTCGGATTGAAGCGATGATGCTGCTGAGGAGTCGCAAGGCAGACGTATCGATCGACTTTTGGAAACGATTTCTCGCCGATGACGACGAACTCGTTCGAGCGGGGGCGATGGTGTGCTTGATCGAAGCGGGCATACCGGAATATGGCGAGATGTTGGACCGCGTGCGCAGCGCCGAAATTCAGCATGGCCGGCATGCCTCGGTGATTCCCTTGCTGCGAGCGCTGAGTGAGCGCGCCGATGACGATGAACTGAGGCGCTGGCTGAGCACCGCTGACGAGTCTGACAGCGCGCTGCGCCTTGCCGTGCGGGCGAGCCTGGTCGCGCGAGGTGATGCGGAAACCACGCGAGAGATGATTCTGCAAGCGCAAGCGGGCGGCGAACGTGATCAAGAGTTGGCCATCGAAATACTGTCCTTGTCAGCCGACCCGAACGTGCTATACATACTATTGGAGCGTCTGGAGAACTGTGAATCTCTGGTGGGCCGTTTGGAGGCGGCGCGCGGCTTGGGCCGGTTCGGTTCGGACGCGGGGCTGCAACTGGCGATGGAGTGTCTTGAATTCGAGCCGTTGTCCGGGGATCAGGCCGGTCTGGCCTATGCCGCCCATATTCGTGCGGCGGCGTGCGAGGCTTGTGCGGAACTACTGACGCTCGATGCTCTTTTGGCAGTGAGTGAAAGAGTGGCCGCTGATGACGATCCCGGCGTACGCACAGCCTGTGCGGCTGCCGTGCTGCGCATCCTCGCCCGGCGAAAGGAGGCGCCTCGATGAGATGGCTCACGTTTACGCCGCTGGCGGCGCTGGCGATCTGCTTCCAGACCACGATCGCTCCACGCCTCGGCGCCTACGGCGTCTATCCCGACATCATGCTGATCCTGGTGATCCACTATGCGCTGCACGCCCGAACGGCAGACGGTTTGCTGGCGGGCTGGATGATGGGCTTGCTCGTCGATCTTACGACGGTGCAGCGTTTCGGGCTGGTGGCGGTCGCTTATGGGTTGGTTGCCCTGGTCGTGTGGTCAATTCGCGACTTGATGTTCCCCAAACACCCGCTGTCGCACTTCTCGCTGACCTTCTTATCTTGTTTCGCCGTCCAACTCATTTTGCGCGGCTATTTTCACTTCAGTTACCACCCGGACGCCATGCTGGCGAGCGTGGTCGGAGCTGCGCTTTTGACTGCGGCATACACCGGACTGTGGGCCATACCAATCCATTGGTTCTTGTTGCGCTATTGCCGGGCGCTGGGACTTCGCAGCGTCAAGGGCGGCATCTATGCCAGCCCCGCCAGGACAAAGGGAGTCGGCCTTGTTTGAGCGGCGCCTGAAAGTGGTGCTGATGGTGTTCGTCGCCGGGTGGGCGATCGTGGCGCTGCGCCTGTTTCAGCTTCAAGTGGTCCAGGCTGATTTGTACCGCGCGAAAGCTCAGAAGCGGTTGATCCAGTATGAGAAAACGCTCGAACCGATGCGCGGCAGGATCCTGGACCGCAACGGCAGAGTGCTGGCCTCCGACGAGCCCCAATGGGCCATCGCGATCCACTACAGCATGTTGAAACCGCACCACGATGAGTATGACGACCTGCTCGCCGAGGAGTTGCTCGAAGACTCGAAACTCCTCGAACGCCACGCACGTAATTTGCTCAGGCTCAAAGGTGTCACTGCAACGGATCAGAATCTCACCGATGATTTGATCGTTTACCTCCGCCAGGAAGTGAATGCACGATGGGTGGCATCGGAGATCGAAGCGTTCTGGCAACTGTTGTCGGCGCTTTTTCCTGAACAATCTCGTGAGGATCTGAGAACACGCGCGGCAGACATCACCGACAGGATCGGGCACTGGAAAGCCGCCTACGTGATCGGGGAGGCCCTTGGCGAGCAAGAGGCTGCCAAGCCGCAGATTCGGGAAGAGACTCAATGCCATCCGATCCTCACGGGGCTGGATCGTCAGCAACGCATCGACGCACAGAGCCGGCTGCGACAGCGCTTTGCCTGGCTGTTTGATCTCGGGGCCGTCGAAGTCGCGGATGTGAGCAAGCGCGAGTACCACCAGGCAAAGTGCCTGGCCCATGTCGTCGGGCACCAACGCAAAGTCACGCCCGACGATATCGGCGACAGGCCTTATTACAAGCCCGACAAGACCATCGACTTAGGGGGCTATCGCAATCGCGACATGAAGGGCGAATCGGGCGTCGAGCGGATGCGTGAGCCGCAACTGCGCGGACGGCGCGGCAGCCTGACGGTTTATCGCGATGAGCGCCCAGCGCTGCGGATCGAGCCCGTCAACGGCAAAGACGTCACCCTGACGATCGACTATGCGCTGCAGTCGGGGATTTACGACTTATTGGACAAGGCAGTGTCGCAATCGAGCGAAGTGCCCGGCGGCAGTGTGGTGGTTTTGGATATTCCCACGCGCGAGGTGCTGGCGCTGGTCAGCTATCCATCTTACGATCCAAATACTTATCGAAGCGACTACCCCGAGCTCAGTCGCAACTTTCACACCTTCCCGCTGCACTTTCGCGCCGTCTCTCGCCAGCATGAACCCGGCTCGATCGTCAAGCCACTGACCATTGTCGCGGCCCACAGTGCCGGGCTCATCGACGCACAGACCACATTCGACTGTCGCGGGCGGCTCGATCCAAACATGACCAAGTTCCGCTGCTGGGTGCCCGCCAACGCGAGCGAGTCGATCCATCACGGGCTGATCAACAGCGAACAGGCCATCAAAGGCAGTTGCAATGTCTTTTGTTTCTATCTCGGAGACTTGTTTTGGAAGCAGCGTGGCGGTCCGGAAGGACTCCAGCGCATGTGGGAGTGGATGGATCATTTTGGGCTGGGCGATACGACCGGCATCGACTTGCGTGAAGAAAGGGACGGTATCGCACCCAGCCCGCACTACCTTTGGGTTCATAAGAAGCGGTCGGCTCAACTGAGCGACCCACGGAACTACGCCATCGGCCAGGGCGAGATGCAGGTCACGCCGCTGCAGGCGGCCAACCTCGTCGCCACCTACGCCAGCGGCCTGCACGGGCTGGTGAGCCTCCTGAAGAATGAGCAACACGCGCCGCCGACGAGTCTGCCCGTCGAGGATTCGGTCTGGCGGATTATTCGCCGGGGCATGTATCAAGTCGTCAACGTCACGGGCGGTACCGCGACGTCATTCGCGAAGCTGGAGCCTTCGCCGTATGTGCTGTGTGGAAAGAGCGGCAGCGCTCAAACGACGCGCTGGATCACCAAATACCGGGTCGACTATCATG
>JADFJZ010000312.1 GCA_022565195.1 Planctomycetota bacterium
GTGTGAGGGGGTCAGGTATTTTCGCCATGCCCGGTCTCCTAAAATTGCCTTGCGGCGCTACTTGCCAATGGCGCCATGGCCCTTCAGGTTTGCGATTAAGACTCTCTATCGCGGCAGCGCCGAAGAACTCGAAAGCGTACCACTTCTGGGGCCACCCGATCTTAGTGCGCTCGTGCTCGACCAGCTGCTCAAGCACAAGCCAGGCTTTTCCGACTGGGTCATCCCACGCCGTGAGTGCACGCTTCTTTTTGATGCTGCGTTGCCAAAACAAATGTGCGATTCTGTCCATCTGGCGGCAGACGTCCAGAGCGGCCTCTCGTTCATCACCCGTCCATTCATTCGCAGTGAGTGCACGCTGCTTCTTGAGAACCATGCCGCGATTCTTCAGAAAGCAAGGCTCGACGAAGATCCGCTGCGCCGCCTCGAAAGCTTCGAACCGCAACGCTTTTGCCGCTGCGTAGGCTTGATAGCCGATAATCGCTCCTGTGATTACGACGGCAAGTGCGGTCACGGCTGTCCAGATGGTGGACCACGGCCACCCGCTGGGGATCGCGTCCGGGGCAGAAATGCTCGTGGAGGTTGCCTGGAGCACGAGAAAGGCTAACGCATGCATTTGCTACGCTCCAATCGTGGCGCTGGCGGTTTCGGACCACGGGCCGGTTTCGCCGCGGGTGGATTCCCATCTTGGCATGTAGTGAGCTACTTTATTGGCATCCGTCGTTGATGTCAACGCCGGGCATGCCCGGTGCTATATAGGGCCGGGCTTACTTTTGCGGGATCACTTCTGGGTTTTCTTCCAATCGGCGAGGAAGCGTTCGAGGCCGATGTCGGTCATGGGGTGTTTCCAGAGTTTTTCGAAGACGGCGTAGGGCATGGTGCCGATGTCGGCGCCGGCGAGGGCGGCTTCGAGGACGTGGTTGGGGTGGCGCAGGCTGGCGGCGAGCAACTGAGTGGTGAAGCCGTAGTTGTCGTATATCTCGCGGATGTCGCGGATCAATTCCATGCCGTCCTGGCCAATGTCGTCCAGTCGGCCGAGGAACGGGCTGCAAAAGGCGGCGCCGACCTTGGCTACGATCAGGGCCTGGATCGGCTGGAAGCAGAGCGTCATGTTGACGTCAATCCCCTCGGCCACGCAGATCTTCAGGGCCTTGATGCCTTCAGTGATGATCGGCAGCTTGACCGTGACGTTCGGCGCGATCTTGATCAGCTCCTTGGCTTCTTCGACCATGGCCCCGCACTCGGTGCTGACCACTTCGGCAGAGACCGGCCCGGAGGTGATGCCGCAGATTTCGCCGATCAGGGCCTTGAACTCCCTGCCCTCCTTGGCCACCAGCGAAGGATTGGTGGTCACGCCGTCGAGCAGGCCCATGTCGTGGGCGGCCTTGATTTGATCGACATTGGCGGTGTCGACGAAGAACTTCATGTCTGGCGGCCCTCATTTCTTGAAAATATGGCAATTCGTCCGCTCGTGGATGGTTGCATCCTACCACGAATTAGTGATGTTTGAATAGATTGCTAAATCGGCGTGATTGGGAAAATCGGCGAATCTGTCCTGTATGAGGCCTCGCGCAGGCTAAAGCCTGCGGCTCCTTGTTTTGTTCGCTATTCAGACATCAACAGCAGGAGAAGTGCATGTTTGACTATGATTGGTTTTACGGCAGCGCCTATGAGCAGCACAAGCAAGATGCCCTCATTCGTGTTGCCAAGCGAAAATTCCCCGACAAGGACCGCAAGGCGCTCCTGGAAGACGACGCTTGCCGGAAATACATGGACGAACTCGAAAGCCGCACTCTGATCTACTTGCGGGACGGCTTCAGTTATGAATTGAAGGGTTTGGCCGGCGACGTCGAGTCCAAGGCCCACTTGACGTTCGAGTGCGAGCCGGCGGACGAGGGCTACAAAGTCGGGTCGTTCGTGGTTGCCGTTCCGTTTGACGAAGTCTGCCGAGTCGAAGTGTTCGCGGTTCACCATGAAGAAAAGCCGGAGAACAAGCCGATGATCACCGGCTTTCGACATTCGCCGGCGGACGATCCGCGGGGCTGACGTGCAGACAATTTCGTGACTTCCGTGAAACAGTTCACACCGAAGCTGTGGGTCGAGGAAGGCATCGCAAAGACGATGCAGGTGGCCTCGGTGGCGCCGGTGTCGGCCTTCGATCGCCTGTACTCGTTCGCGATCCCGGAGAATCTGATCAGCGCGATCGTGCCGGGCCAGCGCGTCACAGTGCCCGTCGGGCGGCGGGGGCGTCTGATCGACGGGTTCGTGCTGGACATCTCCGAGCGCGAATGGGACACCACGCTGAAGTTTATCGACTCACCGATCGACGATCGAAGCTGGATTGACGCGCATTTGCTCGAACTGGGCCGATGGATCGCGCGGTACTACTGCGCGCCGATCGGCCGGGCGCTGGCGGCGATGGTCCCGGCGACGGTGCGCAAGCAGAGCGGTTTTCGGCGTGTGCGCCACATCTGGCGGGCGCAGTCGATGGAAGAGATTGAGGCGTCTGTTTCGCGGATCGGTCCCAAACAGCGGACGCTGCTCGAAGCCCTGCCCGACGGCGGCGAAGCAGTCCGCGCCGATGAAATCTGCGAACGAATCGGAGTCTCGACCGCCACGCTGCGGGAGGCAATCAAGCGCGGTTGGGTGGCTGGAGTGCGCTATGAATCGGCCACCGGATCGGGCAAGGACGGCGATGATCCCCTGCGTGACCAGCGCACGCGGGTGGCAGGCAACCTGACTTACTACCCATCCGAATTTTCCAAGGTGCGGCTGCAGCTTAACCTGGACAGTGCCCGGTTTTTGGATCAGGACAATGCCTGGGGCCTGTGGCTCCAGTATGAGTTTCTCCTGGGCCGGCACGCAGGACACAAATTTTAAGGAATAGTGATATGAAAGTTTTCAAGGCGCAAGCCCTGTTGATGGGAATCTTGATTCTGCTGACTGCCGGTCCCGCTGCCGGGAAAAAGCTGCAGATCGTTACCACCACCACCGACCTGAAGGCCATTGCCGAGGCCGTGGGTGGCGCATATGTGTCGGTCAACAGCATCAGTTCCGGGCGGCAAGACCCCCATTTCATCGATGCCAAACCGAGCTACATGCTCAAGTTGCGCAAGGCTGACCTGTTCATCCGCATCGGCCTGGAGTTGGAGCAAGGCTGGGAACGGCTGATCCTGGAGGGTTCCCGCAACCGCTCCATCCTCATCGGCAGCCGGGGGCACTTGGACGCCTCGGCCGGTATACGGCGCCTGGAAGTGCCCACCGGGGCGGTGGACCGGTCCATGGGAGATGTGCATCCTCTGGGCAATCCCCACTATTGGCTGGACCCCTACAATGCCCGCATCATCGCCGGCACTATCGCCCGGCGCCTGGGGGAGCTCTACCCCGAGCATGAGGCCCAGTATGCCCGGTCGGC
>JADFJZ010000313.1 GCA_022565195.1 Planctomycetota bacterium
CGGCGGCATGGGGCCGGGTATATAGGGGGGAGGAAGTTAGAGGCCGTAGGTCTTGCGGTCGAAGTCGGTGGCTTGTAGGCCGACGTTTAGGCGGACGTTGGTGTAGACATAAGAGCCGAGGAGGCGCTTGGCTTCGAGGTCTTCGTAGGAGTAGCAGGCGACGGACAAATGCCATTCCTGGTCCATGTGTACGATGACGCGGGCGTCCGGCCAGGGATAGCTGGTGTCGTTGATGGGCGAGAGGCGCTCAATGATGTACGTCGGGCGGCCGTCGATCTCGCCCTCGCCGATGTAACGGATGTCGAGGCGGCCCATCTGTTTGGCGACGTCTGCGAATTTAATCAACAGGTCCAGCGAGCGGGCGAAGCCGAAATCGGCGATGGTCTTGCGTGCGGCGCGGCGTGCGTCTCGGCCGTCGATGGGCCTCTCGACGCTGTTGACCAGCAGGCGGGCGATCGGGCCTTCCGGTTGTATGACCATTTGCTGTCGGCCGTCCTTGACGATGCCGTCCTTGACATACAACAGGCGCCGGGCCCGCGTCGGATTCTGCGTGATGTGCATGTAGACGCTGAACGGTCCTTCGCGGAACTTGGCTTGTGCCAATTGCTCTTTGCCGAGCCGGCCGCCAAGCAGCTCCTGCTTAGTGAAGTCGCAGACGTAGTCGCGGATGCGGCGGTCGTAGTCGTTGCGGGCTTGTTTGAGATAGGCCAGCGGATCTTCATGATACAGGCGGAGAATCGGTCGGGCGTGCGCCGCCGGGATCGACGTCGCCTCGGCCGTCTCCAGAATCTGCGGTATGGGATCGGCCATCGCGCGACGGGTGAACCGTTGGGTGTCACTGTAGAACAGGCCCAGCAAGACCAGACCGCAAGTGGCGAAAATGCGACGGTTGTTAAGAATGGATTTCTTGAACCGCATTCAGTTTGTTCGACTCTCTCCGGGCATAGATAGGCTCGCCCGGTACTCTCTTGATCTGCATTATCATTCTAAAATATCGACGACTCAGGAAGGTTCACTGCAGCCCAACCGGCGGGCATAACCATTGCTGTGATTATATCCATGATAACCGCTACACGACAACAGGTTTCACAAAAACAGTCATTTAGTGCGAAAAATCCCCAGTAAACGTACTTTTTGTGGTTCACGCCGACAGAAATCGCTGGAAAATCGACTCGCTCACGGGTTAGTGATATCGGCCGTGTTGAGGTCGTGGCGACCTATTGTCCGAGATGCTCCGGCGAGTCCTCGCACTGCGGGCGAAGCGGTTGTGATGGGCCCACTGGCAGTCTGATTTCGATCGTGGTCATGTGCCCCGGATTGGAAGAGACGGTGATGTCTCCGCCGATCTCATGCACGATGCCCAGCGCCACGGAGAGGCCCAGCCCGTGGTGCCGCCCGATTCCCGCGCCGAGTTCCGGGTTCTTGGTGCTGTAGAAGGGCTCGAAAACGTGCTCCAGATCCTCGCGGACGATGCCCTGCCCGGTGTCGACGATTCTGCAAACGACGTGATCGCGGTCCGGGGCCAACTCGACGCTCAGGCGGCCCCCATGTGTCATGGCATCGACCGCGTTGCCGGCCAGGTTGTTCAGCACGATGAGGAACTGGTTCCGCGGAACTTCAACCACCGGCACAGGCGCGAGCTTCAAATCAAACTGGACGTTTCGCTCGTCGAGGGTCGGCTTGATATCGTCGGCGAACTGCAGGATCGTCTCGGTCAGGTCCGCCAGATCGGTATCGCGGTGGTCCGCTTCCGCGAAGGCCAGCAGCTCGTCCAGCAACGTGGTGGCCCGCTGGAGCGATCTCGCCACGGAGTGCATCGTTTTTTTCATGACCCGCATGTCGCTGCACTGCTTGGCAAAATCGACGCTGGTGACCACGCTGCCGAGGATGTTGTTGAAGTGGTGCGCGAACTTGCCCGCCATGGCGCCCAGGGCGCGCATCTTGCGCGCTTGGCCGAGTTGATCCTGAAGCTGGATGCAGCGCGTGATATCTCGGAAACAGACCGACGCTCCTAGAATGCAGTCGCGGTCATCGCGGATCGGCGAGAGCGTCGCGGCCAGGAACTGGCGGCCACCGTCGGGGTTCTCCCATCGAAACTCCGTCGCGCCACATTCGCCGCGCCGGATCGCCTGCCGGGCGAGTTTCTCCATCGCGGCGCCGTCGGGCCTGCCCAGAACATCTTTCAGCGAAGCGCCGACGACACTCTCGATCGGACGACCCAGCAAGTCGGCTGTTTTGTGGTTGCAGTAGCGGATGGTCAAGTCGCCATCGACGGACAGCAGGGCTACGCCCGCGGTGTCGCACAGGTGCAGGAAGTACTCCGCGCCCGGAATTGAAGATATCGCGCTCTCTCTACGCATTACTTGGGTGCCGCCTGATTGATCGGCACCTGCCTCCTCAATATCTTAGGCACGATGCAGTACACATTCTCGAAGTCTTCGCCGTTTTCCGCGCTCTTGAAAAGTCTGCTCCCGACGAGGTGGGGCATGCGTGAGGCCGGCCCGGGCCCGATAACGATGAAATGCTCCGGCGGCACCGCCATCGTGAAGGTCAGCGCAGAGAAGAGTTCGGTTGGGTCGCCGGCGGGCTCCGCAGCCAAACGCATTCGTGTGCGCGCAGGGGGATCGTCGCGGCGG
This sequence comes from Planctomycetota bacterium, assembly GCA_022565195.1. The sequence continues at coordinate 2,637 of JADFJZ010000313.1, forward strand.
ATCTCCGGCACGGCGCGAAGCGTCAACATCGCGAGATTGTCCAGATCCAGGAGATGTTCCATGCGCAGGCACAGCTTGCCCGCGGCGTGGCGGGCGCCCGTCAGTCGGTCCTCGGAGTCAAAGTAGAACAGCGGCGTGTCGTCCGCGATGTCGGCCAGCTCGAGCGACCAGGGCCCGCCGCCGGTCACGAGCGGCGTGCTCGCTGAAACTTCCGGCTCGTGCATCACCAGTACGGCGCGGACCGCGGGCCAAGAGGCCACTCGGCCCACGCCGACACGGATTCCGTTCCGGTTCAGCAGCACCGATTGTCGAGGGGCCACGATCGATTCATCGAGATGGTCCCACAATTGTTCGGTGGTGCTGATCCGCCCGGCGGGAACCCGAAAGCGCCACACTTGAACATAGGTTTCCAGTGCGACCGTTGGCAAAGCGGTTGAGGATCCGTCTGGAGCGGTCTCCGCGTCGCGGCGCGTGAACACACTTTCATCAAGCAATGTCGGATTGACTTCGGCCCACGCCGGCTTGTTCGCGCCCGGTGCCGACGGTTGGGGGTTGGCACAGCCGGCAGCCAGCAAGCCCCAAAGGCCTGCCGCCAAGTTCGCTCGTTTTGCCGCCGCAAGGCATGTCCAATCGCGCATCATCGTAGCCCATAAGGTGGTTGCCGTCCGGTTGAGACGCCAAGTTCATTATACGCTGCTGGGGGTTAGGCCGACAATCGAACCGTTTGCGAAACGCGAGCTTAGTAGGATTTTCGTTGTCGGGCA
>JADFJZ010000314.1 GCA_022565195.1 Planctomycetota bacterium
TGCAGGCTGACAGGATCATAGCGATGGGGTTGACGATAGGCGGGTTAAGCTTCTCGTACTTGGGTGCTGAGCCATGAGTAGGCTCGAAGACGGCCAACTCCCGGCCGATATTGGCGCTGCACGCAAAGCCCAGACCCCCCACCAAGCCGGCGAATCCATCCGAGACAATGTCGCCAAACATGTTCCCGGAAACCAGCACGTCGTAATTCTCCGGGTTCTTCGTCATCCACATCATTTGGGCGTCGATGTTCGTCTCCCACAGATCGATGCCGGGGAAATCCGCCGCAATCTTCTTTGCTTCAGCACGCATCATGCCGGACGTTTCACGAATGACGTTTGGCTTTTCGCAAACAGTCACCGACTTGTAGCCGAACTTCTTGGCGTGGTCGAACGCGGCGCGGACGATCCGCTGGCACGCCGGCCTCGTGAAAATCCGCGTGGAGATGGCGAGATCCTCACTCGGCACGTCCTTGAACGCCGCCATCTTGGGATGGGTTTCCAAGGCCGAGCGCACCTGCTCCGGCGGATTGGTCCACTCCACGCCGCCGTACAGGCCTTCCGTGTTCTGACGGAAGATCACGGCGTCGACCGGCGGCTCGGTGAAACCGTTGCCATCACGTCGGATGAAGTTCAGTGGATTGCCCTTGAACGAGCGGCAGGGCCGAACCGATACATCGAGATTGAAATGCTGACGCAGGCCGACGATTGGGCTTGAGTAGACGAAGCCCTTATCGCAAAGTTCCGGCGCGAGTTCCGCCGCCGCCTGATCCTTGGGTTTGGACGTAATGGCTCCGAAGAGCCCGACCTTATGCTCGGCGAGCAGATCGATCGTCCGTTGCGGCAGCGCGTTGCCCTCGGAGACCCAGAACTCCCAGCCGATGTCCGCATGGACATACTCTGCCTCAAAGCCCACCGCCTCAAGCACGCGAACGGCCTCGGGCAGCACCGTCTTGCCGATGCCGTCGCCCGGCATGGTCACAATCGTTCTGTTGGCCACGTTCTTACCTCGTCAGTAACCCGAGCCGCGAGCCTCAGCTCGCGCGGACGTTTGAACGGTCCGCTGCGGCGGACCACGACGGAAGACCAGTCTATGAGACATCAAGAACCGCAGCAAGCGAGACGTGGGGCGGGATTCACAAAGCTGTTGATAAGTTGCCGAGTTCCGTCCGCTCGGCCGCTACGCTTCGCCCCGGGCCTTGGCCTTCACGGCTCGGATCGGCCGGTCGCTGACGCTCCCGGCTCTATTTTGCTCAATCCGCATTCCGCAATCCTCATTCGTTATCCCGCATTCCGAATTCCGCAATTCCCCCACGCTCCCCTGCGGGTCGCCGCGAAGCGCGTGAAGCGGTGGGATCGTCGTCCGCTCCAGGTGTTTGTGGTGTCTTACCGACTGACTACCGACTACTGATTACCTTTCGATAGAGCGCCGGGCAAGTTATACAAGTGGGCGCGTCGCTCACGGATGTCGTGCGCGCTGCGGAAGAAGGGAAGTGGGGCAGAATTATGAATGCAGAATGATGGATTATGAATCAGGAAAGAGGAAGAGAACAACAGAGCCGTGTGAAATGTCGAATGTCGGCACCGAGCGAAAGTGCGAAAATACTCAGCGGCCGAACAAAGCCATTTTGCCGTAAGTCCAAGGCCGGGAAAGTGAAACGTCGAGATGTCTAAGCGTCCAAAGTCCAAACGGAGAAGAGGGGCAGAAGAAATGCGAAATGCGGATCGCGGAATGGAAAGCAATGGCCACGAACCACGCGAAAGCGTATTGGCCAAACGAACCCACGGCCATTGTAAGCGCAAGGCCGCTAACGGCATGGGCCGGAAATGGGACGCTGCAAGACTGCCCGAATCACCACTCGGAGCAAACTCGACCTTGCGGACGCGCTGCCGTCGGCTACACAGGCCCCCAGCTACCGAGGAGAAGGGCCAGGTCGAACGCCCCAATAACGCAGTCACCACTCAAATCCGCCGGGCATGTATCGATCGGCTCGCCCGGCGTGCAGGGCTCCGGACAAAGACCCCAGGCTCCAAGCAGAATCGCCAGATCGAAGGCGCCCACCGCGCCGCTATTGTCAAAGTCCGGCGGGCACCCTTCAAGAATCTGCAGGACGTCCGTACCCAATCCGGGGATCGATCCTCCCTCTGCCAGCATCAGTTGCTTGAAGTACACCCGGCAACCCTCAGTCAAAAGGATCGCGCCCGCCGAGACCTCCAGCAAGTCGACGTATACCGTCTCATCACAAGCGGCCAGACCGTCCCCTTGGTTGTCGAACTCGTCGACCACTTGAACGAGCGCGTTTTCCGCCAACGCCAGCGATCCAAAGGCGAAGTTGTCCGCCAATCCGCTCAAACAGGGACCGCGTTCTCTGCCGGCCGCCTCAATGGTGTGCAGCGGCCCATTCAAAAGTATGCCGCCGGCGCTCCAATCGAAGGTCTCCGCATCCGTACTTTGGTTGGTGAAGTCTCCGCCGAGGAGCAGCGGTTGGGTGGAATTGTATTCGATGATGGTGCCCTCAATCTTGAAGTCACCGCCGACTGGGGTGGTGCTGTCGTCTCCGGCCTTGAAATCCGGCGGCGTGCAGTCACCTTTCTCGCCGGCTTGCAGCGTGAAGTCTCCCGTTGTGTCCAGGCTCATCGAGCCCTCAAGTCTGAGCGTTCCGCCACATTCAACGACAACCGCGCCGGCCATGAGATCCCCGGAAATCGGTCCCTCGAACCCAAAGATCGACTTGTACACTCCGCCCGTGCCGATGGTCACGGTCCCCGCAGCGTTGATCATGCGCTGCCCACCTATGTTCAGCGTGCCCTCGATCAACAGATTGCCGTCGAACACGCCGCTGGGATCGAAGATCGTGAGATCTCCCTGGTCCCCCGCCTGCGTCACATCCAGCGATGCGGAGTTGAGCAAGCGCAGCGACGGTATCTGCACGGTCACATCCGCAAATACGGTCAAGTCCTCGCCATCCAGTGTGACGCTGAGGTCAGGCACACCCGATGGGTTCTTGGGGTCGTTGTCGGGATAATCACCGCCCAAACCCCAGATGTCTCCGCTCCAGTCGCCGGTCCCCGTGGCCTCGACGCACTCATCGGGAACACCGTCTTCGTTGGTATCCGCACTGACCTGGCCATCCCCGTCGGGATCCAGCGGATCTACGTCGCAGCCGTCGAGCGTGCCGTTGACGTTGCAGTCATCGCAGAACGGCGTATCGGGCGGGCAGTCCGCGAGGTCGCACGAATCGATGGTGCCGTTGCCGTCACAGTCCGAGGCGCACCCTTCGGTGCAAAGCCCTCCGGAACTGACCGGCAGCTCACATTCGTCCGGCGTGCCGTTGCCGTTGCAGTCGTCGCTGACCTCGCCATTCCCATCCGGGTCGGCCGGATCGACATCGCAATCGTCCGGC
>JADFJZ010000004.1 GCA_022565195.1 Planctomycetota bacterium
TGCGGATTCTCGATCGCCGCGTCGGCCTGAAGCCCGTCACTGATCTAGGCCTGAGCAGGAAAGATATGGAACGCATGTTGGTCGCCGCCAATCGAAAGAGTGGGATGATTCTTGTCTGCGGCCCCACCGGAAGCGGTAAGACCACTACACTCTATGCCCTTTTGAATCAGTTCGATGCCACCTCGCGCAACATTGTGACCGTTGAAGACCCCATCGAATACCCCATCGAACATGCCACCCAAACCGAAGTCAACGTGAGAGCGAACATCACTTTCGCGAACGTCATGCGGGCGATGCTGCGGCAGAACCCCGATGTGATTCTGGTGGGTGAAATACGTGACAACGAAACCGCGGAACTGGCCCTGCAGGCCTCCAATACGGGACACCTGGTGCTCAGCACGGTCCACGGCAACGACAGTTCCGCCGCGATGCTGCGGTTGTCCGACCTGGGTGTGCCACCACGGCGACTTGCCGGCGCCATTACGGCGGTGCTGTCACAACGGCTGGTCCGGCGATTGTGTCCGGAGTGCAAGACGCGCACGCAACTGAGTGCGGCCCAATTCGACATAGCTCAGGAACACGGCATGACCTCTGACGAAGTCTACAAGCCTGTCGGCTGTGGCGATTGTCGCGATACAGGCTTCCACGGGCGAGAAGGCATTTTCGAACTACTGTTCGTCAATCGCGCAGTGGACAACGTGCTGACTCAGGATCCAACATTGGCCGAATTGCGCGACGCCGCAATGGAGGCAGGCATGATGCCAATGTTCCACCACGGAATGCAAAAAGTCGCCTCCGGCCTGACCACGTTTGACGAAATAGAAAGAGTTTGCGGATCGGAGTGAAACTTCGGATGGCTGTCCTTGTAGCAATCATTGCGGGCATTGGCTTGGGCCTGTTGTATTCGCGCAGAGGCTTGTTCCTGGCTGCCATTACATTGGTCTCCGCGTTCCTATCGATCATGACGGCGCTGGGCTTTGGCGCCACCGTGGTCCATACGGTCGGCGTGCAGTCGGAATACGCCTACGGAACCACCATGCTCGCGATTGCGACGTTCGTGTTCCTCGTAATCCGCGGGACTCTGGTTTTCATCAATGAAGATGTCGATTTTCATCCTCTTGTGGAGCGTGTGGGCGGTGCATTGGTCGGGCTGGCGCTTGGGTTGTTCGTCATAGGGTTCGGCTGCATCTGCATGTTGTGCATGCCGTTCCCTGATGTTCTGCGCAATGCGAAACCGAACACCGAACAGGCGACCGCCCTGGTTCTTCTCCCCTGCCAGACAGTCACCCGCCTGCTTCCCGGCAAGAGACCGTTCCAATTGAATGGCCTGCTCTCGGCCGGCGGGTCCAAATTCAGTGTCTATGTGAAGCCGCTCCCCCCGCCACCTCCCGATCTCGAAACGTCGGAGGACGATTCTTCAGAGCAAGAGCTACCCGATACCGACGACACAAACCCATCGAATCGTGAACGCGATTCTAGGTAGAGTGGCCGAATCCTCACAGTGAGCAAAGCTAACCAGCCGGATCCCCTGCCGCGACGGTCTTGCCTGCGAGTAGATATATGACGCGGATAACGGTCTTTCGACCATAGACGATGACGAGCGGAAGCAGTATCCAGGCCATCAGCACGGGACCCAGACCAGCGTGCAGCAGGATGATCCCGATGGCGATCAAAGCGAGATACAACAGCCCTAACATCACACCCAGCGCCGTCACGGTCGCCTGCGGATCGATCGCCGGATTCGAGATGACCTCGATTTCCTCGGGCTGGGCTTGCTCGACAGGAACCTCTCGTTCGGCCGCCTCACCCTTGGCACTCCTCTCGGAAGAAGCAAGCGCGTCGAGCGGATCAAACTTCACGCTGTCGTTCGGCTGCTGTGACTGGGGCTTGTTCGCAGGCGGCTTCGCGGCCGATTTATTCGCCTGCTTTCTGGGTTCTGCCTTTTTCGGGCGCGCAGCGGGGTCTGGGCGCCGAGTATCGGGCACTTTGAACACATGCCCGCAACTCAAACATTTGGCCTTTCGCCCGACCGCGCTGGCGTCGAATGAGAGCTTCGAACCACACGCCTGGCAAAACGCCGTGATCTGCTTTTGGGGTCGTTGTGTGCTGTCCATGTTTCGCTGCGCTGCAACCTGCCTGCTTCTCAGCCGTGCCGTCGAACCCGGCCCCTTCTGATGCATTGATTTGAGTGTTCATTCTATCCGTCGCAGGAGCCCAAGGCAAGCATTTGCAGACCTACTGAACCCGCCTTATCATCTTTCGTGCCATGAAATCGAGCAGTATTTCGGATCAAATTCTCCGACTCGTGAAGGATCGCGCCTATCGGCCTCTGGAGTTGCCTGCGCTGGCTGAGCGTCTGGGAGTCTCCGGCGAAAAGTACGATGACTTTCAGGCGCAAGCCGAAGCTTTGCACCGCCAGGGCAAGATCATCATCACGGAAGTCCAAACGGTCTTGCCACCCGAGATGCGTGGCCAGACCATCGGTACGTATCGGGCGAACCCACGCGGGTTCGGGTTTGTCGTCCCCACATCAACGACGACGCACGGCGATCTCTACATCCCTGCGGGTCACCAGAAAAACGCCATCACGGGCGATACTGTCTTGGCGCGTGTTCTCAAGAAAAGCAAGCGCAGTGACAGGACGGTCTATGAGGGCCGGATTGTTCGCATCCTCGAGCGAGGCCGGAGTCAATTCGTCGGCCGGTTGCAGAAGAAGGGGCGACGGTGGTTCATCGTGCCCGAAGGAAAGGAGTCGCACGGGCCGATTTTCGTCCCGGACGCAAAAGCCAAGAACGCCGCCGAGGGTATGCAGGTGGTCGTGGAGATCACCGAGTACCCATCCGCTAAGACTGAGGCTCGCGGAACGATCGTCGAGGTTCTCGGCCGCCACGGCGATCCGGACGTCGATACCTTGAGCATGATCCGCCATCACGATCTGCCGCATGATTTTTCCAAACGCTGCAAGAATCAAGCACGCCGCGTCGCGACCGCCTACGATCCGGAAAGTGCTTGCGAAGGCCGGATCGATTTGTCGGGTGAGACGATCATCACGATCGATCCTGACAATGCCAGGGACTTCGACGATGCCATCTCGCTCAAACAAAGCAAGGGCGAGTGGGAGTTGGGCATCCACATCGCGGACGTCAGCCACTTCGTCAAGCCCGGATCGGCACTCGACGACGAAGCCAAAGAACGCGGCAACAGCGTCTACTTCCCCGGCCACGTCATTCCCATGCTGCCCGAGACCCTGTCCAACGGCGTGTGCAGCTTGCAGGAGGGCGTTCCTCGGCTGGTCAAGAGTGCGTTCATCCGGTACGGCTCTGACGGCCGCGTGCTCGACGAACGCGTGTGCAACAGTGTCATTTGTTCGACACGGCGGCTGACCTATGAGCAGGCCAGCCTGATCCTTGACGGCCGGACCGGCGGTTTCGGTCGAGCTGTCGTGAATCTGGTCCGCAAAATGGATCGCCTGGCACGCGTGATACAAAAACGCCGCCTGGCCGAAGGCATGCTCGTACTCGATCTGCCGAGCGTGGAACTGGTTCTGAACGAGGGCGGGGCCGTGGTCGATGTCGTCCCGGAAGACCAGAGCTTTTCACACACGATCATCGAAATGTTCATGGTCGAAGCCAACGAAGCTGTAGCACGGCTGCTGACGCGTGCGAAGGCGCCCCACCTGCGGAGGATCCATCCGGATCCGGACCAGCATTCAGGAGAGACCGCAGCCGGGATACTGATCGGCCTGGGATACGACATGGACGCCCATCCGGGCCGCTTCGCCATCCAACAAGCACTCAAGCAAGTCAAAGGGCGGCCTGAAGCACTCCCAGTCAACCTTGCGGTGCTGCGGTCGATGCAGCGGGCCGAGTACTCCCCCAGACAAATCGGCCACTACGCGTTGGCCAGCGAGTGCTACACGCATTTCACTTCGCCCATCCGGCGATATCCCGATCTAACCATCCATCGGCTGCTTGACCGCTACATCCGAGGCGAACTGACAGACGAGGGTCACCACAACGACGTCCCCAGTGCGCACGAGCTCACACAGCTCGGCACGCATCTCAGTCACACAGAACGCCGCGCCGAGGCCGCGGAGCGGGAGCTGCGAACCGTCAAGGTGCTGCGCTTTCTGAGCAATCGTGTGGGGGATACGCTGAAAGGAGTGATCACGGGAGTCACGGACTTCGGACTGTTCGTTCAACTCGACAAGTACGGAATCGAAGGGCTGGTGCGTCGCGAGGATCTGCCCGACGACTGGTGGACGGTTCTGCCGGAGTCCGGATGCCTGGTCGGCGAAAAAACCGGGCAGCGCTACTCGATTGGTGATTCGGCCGAGGTCACCATCGTGCGGATCGACGTGCCCTCTCGCAATCTCGATTTGCATCTCGATCGCCGTACCTCCCGGGCAGGGCGCGCCGTGCGAAAGACATCTCGGCGCGGGAGTCGTACCGCGGCCAAAGCTCGCCGAAAAAACAAGTCCGGAAACACACGCCAAAGACGCCGGCGAACGCGTTGACAGCCTGTGTCGCTCCAGCTACCCTAAGCCCTTCGCCACGTTGAACTCGGACGACGCACGAAATGCAAGTACTCAAGACCGCACTGAATGACTTCCACGCCCGGATGGGGGCCAAGCTTGTGGACTTCGCCGGCTGGAACATGCCGCTGTCCTACACGAGCATCATCGAAGAACACAATGCCACACGCAACAACTGCACGATGTTCGATGTCTCGCACATGGGGCGAGTCTACGTTTCCGGTCCGGACGCCTGCGCGCTCCTCGACTTCCTATGCACGCGACACATCGCCACGATGGAAATCAACCAGTCCCGCTACAGCCACATGTGCAAAGAAAACGGCGGGGTTCTCGACGACTTGATCGTCTCCAGGTTTGATGACGAGCGATTTTTAGTCGTCTGCAATGCCTCAAACCGGGACAAGATCGTTTCGTGGATCACGCAACACGCCGACAACAAGAGCGTGGAGATTGACGACCAGACCCGCTCCACCGCCATGCTGGCAATCCAGGGGCCGACCACCGCGGATATAGCGGATGAGCTGCTGCCCGCAGACATCTTGAAACTCAAGCGATACCGCTTCAAGGTCGGCAGGTACGTCGGCGTGGAGTACGTCTGCTCACGCACGGGGTATACGGGCGAGGACGGTTTCGAGTTTATTCTCTCAAACGCTTCGGGAAAGCTGCTGGCCAATGCCTTGGTCGATCCCAACGGAGCGGTCCAGGGCAGGATCACGCTTGCGGGCCTTGGCGCTCGGGATACCCTGCGGCTCGAAGCCGGCATGCCGCTTTATGGGCACGAGCTGCACGAGGACATCGACTCGATCACGGCCGGCCAGGGTTGGTGTGTCAATTTGGAGAAGGAATTCATCGGCAGAGACGCAATGGCGAGGATTCAGGACCAAGGCCCGAAGCGGATGATGGTGGGCCTGGAAATCGAAGGCAGGCGAATCGCCCGCCAGGATGCGCCGATCGAACATGATGGCCAAACGGTCGGTACGGTCACCAGCGGTACCACCAGCCCCACGCTGGGGAAAGTCATCGCCATGGGCTTTGTTGATGCAGGGTTGTCCGAACCGGGCACCGACCTCAAAGTTGACATTCGCGGCGTCAAGACAGCCGCGCGAGTTGTGCCGCTGCCTTTCTTCAAGAAACCAAGAAAAAAGGTGTTCGGCACGCGCCGCAGCGGCCAGGGTCAGCCGATGAAAAAGACGGGGCTCACCTAGAACTTAGAACTCAGGACTCTTAAACATGGGCGTACCGCAGGATCGCAAGTACTTAGAATCACACGAATGGTGTTTCGTCGATGGAAACGTTGTGACCATCGGCATCACGCAGTTTGCCGCCGATCAACTGAGCGACGTGACCTACGTGGAGCTGCCCGCCGCGGGCACTGAACTCACGGCGGGCAAGATCTTCGGAGAAATCGAGTCGGTCAAAGCCACGAGCGAGATGTACTGCGCCGTCAGCGGCATGGTCGTGGAAGTCAACGGGGCCCTCGAGGACCAGCCCGAACTGGTCAACACCGATCCTTTCGGCGAGGGCTGGATGATCAAGGTCGAAGCATCAGACTTGGCCGACGTCGAGAAGCTGCTCTCCGCCGCCGAGTACGACAAGAAGTACACCGAGTGACCCCTTGGCGTTGGTCCCATCCGATCCGCCGTATCAGCGTTTAGCGGCGACCCGCAGGGGAGCACGTTTTTGGGGCATCGCGGAATCCACGCAGCAAACCCCGCAACCACCGTAAGCGCAGGGCAGCACACATAACGCACAAGGACCGCCGGGGCCACAAGGCCACAGCGGTCCTCGACGCAACCCGCATCATCTATTCACTATTCTCGATTGCCTCGAGCACGATCAAGTACGTCTGCCCGCCGATGTTCACGATCATCTCGCCGTCGAGCGTGAAGTACTGGTTTTGCAGCGCGGGCAGCTTGCGAATCACGTCGAAATACGCGTCGCTGTACTGCACGAGTTTGATGACCTGCTTTTCTTGCTCCTTGGTCACGGTGCTATCGATCCACCGGCCGTTTTTCTGATAAAAAGTTTTGAGTCCGAGGTTTTGCACAGTCTGCATCACCCGCGCTCGACCTTCGTAGTCCTCTGCCACCTGAGCCCCACGCGAGGGTGCCCTGAGCATTGCTTTCCGTCTCTTCTTCGCATCGCGTTGCCCAACTCCAGCCGCACCGCTGGTTTCAGTTTCCAGAAGTCGGAGGTTCGCAGATGCCTCCAAGTTGTTCGGGACGCTCGCGAAGAGGTCCGTCCGCTCGTCCGCCAAGAACGAAGTGTACGGCGTGAGTATGCCGTGGCGCGTGCTGAGGCGCACAATCTCATCGACCAATTCCTTGTTTTGGCCGTTCAGGTCGATCTCGTCGATGAGGTAGCCGACACGCCGCTCGGCCCATAGCTTCTCGATGAACAACCGCTCATAGGGCGCCTTGCCGGTATCCAGAGTAACGCGCTGGATGATGGCTTGCGTCTTCGAGCCGACGTGGCCGCTGAGCTTGATTTCGAGGTCGCCGGCATTGTGATACCGCCCGACAACCACGAGTTGGCTGCCCTTGAACAAATCCGGCAATTCGCTGGGGTAAGTTCGCGCCGCATCCAGGCCGGGGAATTCCAGGCGCAGATTGCTCATCACCGGCGAACTCAATTTGCTGTACAACCTCGACACAGGCCCTTCGATGTCCTGGTTTGGCCGGACGTAGTTGCTGTCGCCGTGGTTGGCGGCCGTCAACTTGTCGATCAGCCGAGCGTTGACGTCGTCCCCGACGCCGAAGGCCATAAGCCGCGCGCGTACCATGTTGGCGTTCTTGCAGTTTGAAACGATGGCCTGCTCGCGCTGCTCGCCCGCCGTCGGCAGGCCGTCGGTCAGGAAGATCACGTACGACGGGCGATCGTTCGCCTTCAACATGCCCATCGCAGTCCGCAGAGCGCCGTCGATGTTCGTGCTCCCGCCGGCGGCAATTTGATCGACGAAACTCAGCGCTTCCTTCAGCGTCGCTTCGTCGCGGCGCTGCAGCTCGGGTTTGAACGACGCAACGCTCGATTCGAAGGTGACGATGTTGAAAGTATCGCTGGCATTGAGGTTCTTCAGGATGAAGCGGAGCGATTTCTTGGCCTGTTCGATCTTCTTTCCAGTCATGCTGCCCGACTTATCCAGCACCAGAACCACCGACTTGGGCAAGATCGCGGTTTCGGCAGTCTCGATCCGCGGGCTGGCGAGCAGCATGAAGTAGCCGGCTTCGGCGGTGGTTGGGCGATAGCTCAGCATGGTCAGGCCGACATCGCCATCGGCCACGCCGTAGACCAAAGTGAAGTCGTTGCGCGGGACGATGTTGTGCTGGACCAGCGAGACTTCAGCGACGGTCTCACTTGGGCGAGTGATATTCACGTCGTGCGTTGGGCTGTAGATCGACTTGATCGGCTGTTTGTTGGTAATCCGGCAGTTGATTCTCAACTCCTGAAGCGGCTTGGCAGCGTGCTTTCCCGTGCCCAAGGGGTAGTTGATCGTAATCGCGTTGCCGTCGCGCTTGCACAGTTGCGTATAGCTCAGGTTCACTTGCCGCTGCTGGCCCGGCGGCAGCGGGAACACGCTGGTCTTGAACAAGCCCCGGCCCATGTATTCCAGCAGCGCCGGGTCCTTCCTTCTCCTGACGATGTCTTCGTAAATCCTACGGGCTTCGTCCCGGCCCATCAGCCGGCCCGGAATCTCTTTGCCGTCGACCATCAGCACCAAGTTGTCGATGGCGGCGTTTTCCGGAAGCGGGAAGAAATACTCCACTTCCATGGTCCGGCCCGACGTGTTGCTGAACGCCTGCGAAACCTGGACGCGGGCGACCTGGTCATCGACATTGATGTCCACGTGCTGATAGTGGACGGTAAAATCGCCAAAGATCGGCCGAGGAGGCATCGGTGGATGTGGGCGTGGAGGATGAGGACGCGGCGGATGTGGATGCCTGGGAACGACAAAGCCTTGCGCCCCCGCCTGTGACGCAGATAACCCGCAAACAACCGCCACCACTACCAACAGCCAGATATTCAACCGTTTCATGTCGATTCTCCGATTCAAGAAGACTCGCTGCCGCGATGGACAGCCGGAGCGCCCAAGAGAAAACGCTGATCTCTGCCGGTTTGGACGACTCGGAGGGCCTGCGGTTCCATGGAAATGGGAGATTCTCGATATTATGCGAAGGGGGTGACTTGGGCCTCGCGAGGCAGGCGGAGCGAAGACACGGCAGGTCTACCGGCCTCCCTCTTGAACGTCGCAGCCGGCGGGTGCATCCACACGCCCCGTTTTCATCTCGATGTGCAATTCGGGGCATTCGACGATGCGATAGCGATTCGTCTTGCGGTTGAGGTAGTTCACATATGCATCCTGTCCCCCGAAGCCGTAAACCGAGATCAACTGGCTGTCGTCGACATAATCCAGCCGCTGGCCTGTGACGTGCCATTCAAGATCCTTCAGAACCACGTTGCCGTTGGCCTGGAACTGCCGGAGTTCGCCGATGCTCATCTCGCCCGCGCCGCGACCACTACGACTCAGCGATCGGCGGAATTGGACGAGCAATTCGTCGCAACTCAGCTCGGTTACTCTACCAAGCCCGGAGGATCTCAGTTGTTCCAGTTGTTCTTCGGTGACTTGGATTTCTTCTTGCCGGGCGGGGTTCATCTTGATGTGCGAACCGGATACGTGCCCCAGGTACACAGGCTCATCGCTGCCCTCGAATTGGGCCACTCGCTGTCTAAAATAGTAACGCATGCCCGCGTCCCACTTGATCAATGTTTGGCTGGGGCCTTCGGATTGTGTCTCCGAGAACAGACCGGGATTGCGCTGCTGTCGCAGGGCCGCGATATCTTCCACTGCCGGATAATCCTCGATCACCAAAACGCCGGCCTGTTCGATGTTCATTACACGGGCTTCCAGATCAAAGGCAATCTGAGGACTTCGGAGAAGGACGAGACTCTCCAATCGGCCGTCGGTGGTCGATTGGGTGCGCGAGACCAATCTGGCGTCGCCGTCGGCGAGAATGTAGGTCGCTCGTTTGCGAAGGCCTTGCCGCGCCGGCCTCCGGCGCTTGGGCCTGGTGCCGAGCGCGGTGCCGACCTGTTCGAGATCCGTCTCGAAAGGCTTCAGGAACCACAGACCCATCGGGTCCGCAGAAGCCAGTTGAACGGACGGCTCCGGCGGAATGTCCGCCAGCGAAACCCGCATGATCCTGCCAGTGAGTGTGACGTTTCGGCTGGTGGCGACGACGTTGCCATCAAATTCGAGAGTATTGTCCTTACCACGGAGGGTCATTTCGCGGTCCCAGCGCACTTCTACGGGCACGGGCTTGTCCGTACGCCGGCCGTCCAGATCCTCCTGGATCACGAACCGAGCGATCCCCGGCCCCGGCACGTGGGCCCACTCCCGCACGCCGTCGAAGGTCACGGTCTCGCCTTCGATGTAGTACTCGCCCATCTTCACCCTGGCGCGCTCTCCGGGGAGGCCCTCAATATAGCCGTACGTGATCGCGCCCTGAGCGTCAAACACACATTTCAGCTTGCTCCCCGCGATATCCCAGCCCCGGGACGGATCGAGTATCCGTACACCACCCGAAGCCTCCAGTTCGCGAAGATTCGGCATCTCTTGAAGGACGTTGCCCCCCTCGTCAGTGGGCAGCGATCCGAAGATCACATCCATCACGTCGCCGGCCGTCAGCACCCGCCGGCCTTGGGTGACTTCTACATCGCCCACCGCTTGAGCGTGGCGAGGTACGTTCCGTCCGGTAGCGTCAACCTCAAAATCCACGGTCATTTCATTGCAGGAGACACTCTCGGCGCTCGTCGTCAGTTGCACTGCACCTCGGCATACAAGTTTTTGTAACAGTTCTTCCGGATCGAGATCTGCATCTTTCGGCGGAGGCCGGAAGATCGCGTCGATGCTCTCGCCTTGTAATGCGGCTCCACTGATCAGAACTTGGACGTCCTCACGCAGGTTGGCCGTGAGCTGTCTCATGTCCCAGACGATGCTGCCCCGCGCGGCAAAACTCGTCTCCGCACCCTGGTTCAGCTCAGCCGGGAATTTCGCATCGCCCACAAATCGCGTGTATCCGGTTTCTTGATGATACTCGAATTCCGCGCTTGCCGACCGGAAGTCGGCGTTTTCGAGAACGACCGGAGCGCCTCTGGCAGTCACATGCCGCCTCAATGGAGCCGTCGCATCGTCCACTTCGCCGATGGCCCTGATTTTCAACGGTCCGGACCATGTGACGACCGTCCGATCTTCCGAATCCGCAGCCGGCACCGGATCTCTTCCCTGCCCGGATTGGGCCTCGTCGCGAGCATCAAGGTCGTTCCCGGCCGTCAATCCGCCCGCGAGGAAATCGAAGAGTACGCTGAGCTGATCTGCACGCAGCATGCCCGGCGAGTCACCCTGCTGCTCGGCGAGTACATCGCTGCCAAACTCGATCACATAGCCGACGGCCTTCTGCATCGTCGTCGGATCGTCCGGCTGAATATCAACGATGAGCACATCGTCTTCCGTTCCCGGCATCTCGGCGCTGGGCATCGACGTCTCGACCTCGGGTGTCTGCGGAGAGGCGTGCCCGACGCCGGAGGAAGATCCCTGCCACGCTGCGGTGGTGTTCGGCTGCTCGGTCTTCTCTTGCTTGTTGCGCTCGGTCAGGCCCTGGCCCAAGCCGAAGTCGCCCTTGAAGATCAGTTGCTTGCCGGTAGCGAGTTCGAGTTGCTCAATCCGTCCGGTTTCAGCGTTCCAAGACACCGTCAAGTCTTCACCTTCGAGCAGCATTTCGTTCGCCTCGATCCGCACCGGTCCGGGGGCGTTCAGGAAGCCCAGGTCGAGATCGAAGTCCATCTTATTCACCCATATGCGGGCCAGTTGATCGTGCGGCGGCGGACGGTCGGCCAAATCCGGATTGTCCTTCAGCCACTCGGTCGTCCGGCGATCAAGGTCGATCCGCACATGCCCATTGAATTCGCCGCGCTGTGGGTCAATCTTATTCGGCTCTCTCGAGGCGATCAGGGCTTCATCCGCGCGGATCACCACCTTCTCACCCGTCTTGCGATAGTATGTGACGATCGGATTATCGATGTGAAACAGCATCCCGGTGTCGTCGACTTGCCGGGGATTGTCGAACCTCATGTGGAGCTTCTTGCGGCCTGTGCCCTCCTCGCGGATCGTGATGCCTGGCTTTCTGACGACCTTGACCGGTACATCGCCGAACTTCACACTCCCGGTCGGGTCTACGGACTCCGGATCACCGGCCAACAAGTCCTGGAAGACCGGCGGCACGTCGGCGGGCTCAATATCCTCTTCGACGACCGGGTCGAGGCCAATCTGGTAGACGCCGAAGGCCAAGCCGACGACGGCCAGCGAGATGATTGCCAGGCGCACCGAACGCATCAATGTCTGACCGCGCCGCTGAACGAAGCGACGATGTGCCGAGTGTCGATTCATTTCGTCTCGCTGTGGTTGAGCAAATAGTCCACAATCTCTCGGACCGCACCGGCCCCACCGCGGGCCTGCGTTACATGGTTCGCGATCGCTTTTACATCGGACGCCGCGTTTGCGACCGCCACGGCAAACCCGCTCGCACGCATCGGCGGCAGATCAGCCGTATCGTCGCCCACATAGCACACTTGCTCTGGCGTGAGCGCCCAAGCCCTGACCAATTCGAGAAACGGCTCCAGCTTGTCCTCCCGGCCCTGGACGACATCCTCCACGCCCAGATCGCGAGCCCGGGCAGCGACGATGGGAGAACTCCGGCCGGACAGAAACGCGATCTTCCGTCCACGTCGCTGCCAGTTCTTGATAGCCGTCCCGTCATGAACGTGGAAGGCTTTCATGATCTCACCGGCCTCGGCAAAATAGAGCCGCCCGTCGGTGAGCACGCCGTCCACGTCGAGGACCATCCCCTGGATATTCCTTAAGTCCACGTGATTATTCTCGTCCAAGAATCAAGAATCGCGCATTATACAGGGTTCCCAGCGGAATTTGGAGGTCCATCCGCTCAATCTCTGTGTTTTGCGTCGATTTCGAAGAATTGCAGATCATCACTGCCGGTATCGAGAATGGCGACGGTCTTGGTCGCTGCGCGGTAGAGGGCTCCGGGATTGATGATCCGTGTTCTGC
>JADFJZ010000315.1 GCA_022565195.1 Planctomycetota bacterium
CTGTGCCGTGCCGGCATCGGCCTGGCCGCACCGCCGATCATTGTCGCTTTCTTGATGCTCTGACCGCGAACGAATTCGGGGATGCCAAGGGCGTCCTTGAGCCGGGCCCTTCAGGGTCCGGACCGTCCGCAGGTCGCCGCGACAGCGGTCCGTGGCCTGAAGGCCACGGCTCAGTAGGGAAACGCTAAACACATACGCGGGCCAGCCGGCGCTCGTGCGTTTCGCCTTAGCGGCCGCGCTGCAACGATCGCTTCGATCCGGGGGCCTTCTTCGTTGTCGTCGGCGTGCCGGACTTCGGCGAGCTCAGTCGCGCCGTGGTCTTGGGCATGGCGACGAAGCGGAAGAGGCGGTCCTTGGTCATGTACTTCTTGGCCACCGCTTGCAGTTCGGCGGCGGTGAAGGTCTGGTAGACGTCGGGGATTTCCTTCAACTGCGCCAGCGTTCGGCCGCGGTAGTTCATGTCTTCAATCTGCCCGAGCCAGAATCTCGGCTCCTTCATGCGCTGCTCAAAGTTGTTGGCGATTTGCTTCTTGGCCACGGTCACTTCCTCAGCGGTCGGGCCGTTGGCGGCGAAGTCTTCGAGCATCTCGATGATGAGGTCGGCCAGCTTCTCGGCGTTCTCCGGTTTGGTCGTGGTGCCGGCAGCGATGGTGCCGGTCCCCGGGATGGCGACTGCGGGGCGGCTGGAGCAGCGAATGCCGTACACGATGCTCTCTTCCTCGCGGAGGCGCTTGATCATGCGCTCAGAAAGGATCCGCGTCGCCAAACTCAGCAGCCGCGTGTCCCGAACATTGCTCTGCTCCGCGCCCACGAAACCGGCACGCACTGAGGCTTGATCGGTAATGGTGTCGAAACGGACGACCTGCGTGTACGGGCCGGGGCCTCGGTCCAGCTTGCGCAGCTCGTTCAGCGACTCCGCCGCGCCGAGCGATCGCTGGGGCAGGCTGCCGACGTAGCGGCTGACCAATTCCAAAGCGCGATCCAGCTTGATCTCGCCGACCACCGCCACCTCGATGGCGGCGGTATTGACGATTCGCTTGTTCCATTGCTCGCCCTGCTTGACCGTGAGCTTGCCGATCTGCTCCGGCGTCAGCGCGACCAGGCGGACGTCGTTGGCGAAGAACTTGTCGTCCATGGCCATCGACAATTGACCCCGGGCGCTGGTCTTGCGCCGTTCCAGCCGCTGGAGTGAGGACTTCTTCCAGTTGTCCAGCGCCGACTGCTCGATCTTACCGTCGGTCATGTAGGCGAAGGCAAGTTGCAATCCGACCTCGAGGTCTTTCGGCGAGCCGCTGATGGTTACGCCGGCGGTATCCAGGCCGACGCCGCCGAACACGCGGACGTTCTTGCCGGTCATGAAGTCGCGAATCTGCGTGGAACTCATGCGCGAAGTTGCACCGACCAGGCTGGCCACCGAACTGACGCCGCGATTCCGCGCGGTCTCCTCGATGGAACCGCCGGCGAACGTGATGCTGATGGTCGCCTCGTCCTTCTTGTAGTCGGAGAAGAAGTGGTGAACGATGGCGCCGTTGCTGAGCGTGGCGGTCGTGATCTGCAAGTCGGGATCGGTCGACTGCTTGACGACCTTGCCGGGCGTGGGCAGCTTGGCCAGGATCGAATCGACCTTTACGACTTCATCGACCGGCGCGGTCTTGCGTGCCCAGGCGGCGTTGGCGGCTGCGAGCACGTCCTTGGATGTCGGCAGCGTGGCGCCTTCCTTGGCCTCGGGCAGCGTGACGACGTAGGTGAAGTTCTTGGTCTTGAAGTTGTGGAGGAAGACCTGCTGCACTTCGGTGAGCGACACGCCCGCGAGCGTCTTGCGGGTTAAGTCGAGGCGCTGTTCGGCGGACAGAATGGGGCTTTCCTTTCCGATCGCTCTGCTGATCGAGCTGATGACGCGGCGGGCGTCGCGCGTCTTCTCGCGCTCGACAGCCTGCTCGGCGCGGGCTAACTGTCCCTCTTTGACCAATTCCAGTTCACGCTCAGTGAAGCCGTGCTCGATGGCCCGGCTCAGCTCGATGATGGTTTGTTCAAGCATGGTGTTCCAGTCTTCGGGTTCGCCGCTGGCCATCACGGCAGGCGTGACTGCTTCCTGGTAGAGATCACGCACGAAGCAAAACGCGCGGCGGAACTTGGCGTCGCCCTTCTGCACCAGTTCGCCGAGCCGGCGATTGACGATCGACGTGCCGATGCGCTCGATTTGCCGGGCGCGGTAGTCCTCGAAGGTCTTGACGGCCGGCCGGCCGGGGTTGATTGCTACAATCTCGACTTCACCCCGCACTTGCTCTGAATCGGTGAACACGAACGCGCGCGGCTTGGTGATCGCTTTGACTTCGCCGTTCTTGGGTTTGCGGGCCGGGGCGCGGGCGGCGAACGTGCCGAGGAAGGGCTTGGCCTGGGCGATGATCTTCTGCGTGTCGATGTCGCCGACGATGATCAGCGTCATGTTCTCCGGGCGATACCACGTGTTCCAATAGTCGTCGAACTCCGCCTTGGGGAAGGTCTCGATTTGCTCTTCCTTGCCGATGACATCGTGAACCGCCAGGCGCGTGCCGGCGAAGACGTTCTTCATGTATTCCTTCTGGATGCGTTCGCGGGCGCTCTTGCGGGAGCGCGCTTCCTCGAGGATCACGCCGCGCTCGGCGTCCACTTCCTTTTGCAGCAGCAGCATGCCGTCGGCGAAGTCACTCATCACTTTCAGCGCGGTCTCGACGGTGTCGTCCTTGGTGTCGGGCATGAACAGCTTGTAGACTGTTTCGTTTTGGCTGGTGTGGGCGTTGCTGTGGGCGCCGAAGGTCATGCCCATGGTGCTCATGTAGGGGATCAACTCGCCGGGGGCGAAGTGCTTCCCGCCGTTGAAGCCCAGATGCTCGAGGAAGTGGGCCAGCCCGTTTTGGTTCTCGTTTTCGTTGAGCGCTCCGGTCTTGACGTGCAAGTACACCGCCACCCGGCCGGGCGGATTGGTGTGCTGCCTGATGATGTACTTCAGGCCGTTGTTGTATTGGCCGTAGATGTTGTTGGGGTCTTTCGGCAGCGGCTCACTCGCCCGTGACACCAACGGGATAGCCACTGCGGCGCACAACACGACGGACAGGAATCGGACGCGGTGAAACATGATGTTTCCTTTCGCTAGAAGGGCCCTGGAACTGCTTCGGAATCACTCGATCGGGCATATAGGATACCTCAAAACGCCCCATTCCTGCAAGTTCGCTTGGCAAAGTAGTCCGGCTCCTATCCATGTCGTTGCGTGGCATGGTCCACGTCTTTTTGGCCCGGTATCCGTGGAGAATGGTGCCTTCGCTGCATCGCATATACTCGCTCGGAAGCGGGCGGAGCACCCAGCGGTTGAATTCGGTGCCTCCTTGTGGTGTACTGAATAGGGGCC
>JADFJZ010000316.1 GCA_022565195.1 Planctomycetota bacterium
CGCCATGTATTACTTCGCCGGGGCGCTCAGCAGCGAACATCGCCGCCGCGACGGCAGCCACCAAGTTGCCGACGGGTTCTTGATGGCCCACGACGCGCTCTATCGCGAGGCCGTCGGGACCGCCTATGAAAAGGTTTGCCAAATCGTCCAAAGTCGTGACTTCCTCAGCAGCAGCGCGGCAGACTTTTCCCGCGACGTCGCGGAATCCATCGTCGCTTACAATCAAGTTGGTCTGTGCGATCCGGACAAGTGCAATATGTATCCCTATGTGTGATGCAGTCGATTGATCGCGGGGTTGGGGTCTCGCGGTACGCTTCGCATCCTGAACGAGATGCTCATTGCCGAGGGTCTGCTAATCGACGAAGTCAAGTGGGGCGGCCCTCCAAGTGACTTGCCGTTTCTATGGAACCGGGTCTGTCAAATTCCCTTCGAGGTCGATTGGTTCACGCTTCTATCTGCAGCTGGACCGCCAATCAGGCACGCGGTAACATTCACTGCGCATGAGGGGTTCAATCCCTCGCGTGCGGAGCGACAAACTCTCCGCAGAACAACGGACAGTAGCAGATTTTGAACGACCACCACACGACGAAGTCCCGTCGGGAGGGTTGGCAGTTGGCTTGCCGTTTAGCAGCCCTCCGGCAGTCTTTATTTATTCCCATGAGTAGTGTCCGTGATAGTGGATGTTGCCGCCAGCGCGATCATAGTTCTCGCAACGCGTGGGTGCGCCCTCTTCTCGCCGCCGCCTGCGCGATGGTCCTCGTTTTCCCGGGTTGCAAGAAACAGGAAGACAAAAAGAAACCACCACCGCCGACTCAGTCGCTCCGGGCTCAATACTTGTCGCTGCTCAATGTCGGCAAAGCGCATTACGAAAACCGCGAAGCCGAAAAGGCCATCGAATCGTTCAGCAAGGCAGTCAAGCTGCTCCCCGTGGAGCCGGCGGGGCGATTGAACCTGGCCCGGGCGTATTTGCAGGCCCGCATGAACGAAAAGGCACTGACTGAAGCGAAAGAGGTACTCGCCATCGACCGTCATTCGACGCCGGCGCACTATCTCGCCGGCATCGCCCACTTGCGCCTGGGGCAAGTGCGGCAGGCCATCGCTCAACTGGAAGAGACTGCCCGCCGCGATCCCGCGGAAGCGACGGTTCATTTCCAACTGGCCAACGCGTTCAAACGCGACGATCAGACCCAGCGATATGCGGACGAACTCCACACCACGATCGCGCTTAATCCGAATCATTGGAATGCTCACTACCAGCTTGCGCAACTTGCGCTCAGAGCCAGGGATTCCGAAACAGCCAAAAGGCACCTTGAGCAATACGAACGCATCTTCAAGAGCCTGCCGGACGTCAAAAAGAGCCCCGAAGTGCTGGAGCAGTGTAAGTACACGGTCGCCGAAGTGCCCGTCGAAGTCCATCAACCGAGCGAAAAGCCGATCGATGTGCGATTTGTGGCCAAACCGATCCCGCTGCCGGAGCACTTCAAGGTTGCGCTGCCGATCGCGCTCATCGACATCGACGGAGATGGCCTGCAGGACGTGTTGGTGACGGATTGGTCCGGAGAAGTGCGTCTCATGTACAACCGTTCCGGCACGTTTGAACTGGCCGATGCACCGCTGGCTACGCTGTCCAGTGGCAAGTGCTCGAACGGCAAAGTTGCGGATTTCGATAACGATAAGCTCACTGATGTTTTTCTGTTCGGCTCCAAAGCAAGTATGTTGCTGAAGCAGGGGGAGCATCGCAAATTCACAGATATCACGACCTCGGCCGGCCTGGACGGCGCGGGTCTGCGTGATGCAATCTGGATCGACTACGATCACGACAGCGACCTGGACTTGCTGGTGGTGACGGACTTAGGCGGCTTGCGACTGTGGCAAAACAAAGGCAATGGCACATTCGAGGATCAATCCGCGCCGGCCGGCATTTCGCCCGACTGGGCCGATGTCATGTTTGTCCAAGCCACGGACTTCGATGGCGATGAGGCTACTGACGTGGTTGTCGCGATGCGTGGCGCTCCGTCGTGGCTGTTGCACAACGACGGGCTGGGCATCTTCTCACGCCTCGATGCCGATCCTCCCTGGCCGGCGGCCTATATGCTGGTTGCGGAAGACTTTGACAATGATTTGCGCGGTGACCTGCTCACGAGAGGGCAAGGGGGCGTCGAGGTTCTGCTCAGCAGCGGAGGCCGACAGGCGGTTCTGCCTGCGAGTGTCACTACATCGCAACTGAAACAGATTGACTATGACAACGACGGTTGGCTGGATGTGCTGGCGACGATGGTACCGCGCACGCGACCCGATTTTGGGCTCGGCTTGGGGTTGTTCCGAAACGCCGGCGCGAGCGAATGGCAGAACGTATCGGTGGCCTGCGGACTATCAAATGTGCGAGTGGATATGATGTGCAGGGTGCTGGTGGCGGACTTTGATGGGGATGGAGATTCGGATGTGCTGTACGCGGAGCCGCTCGGCCGACCCGTGCTGCTCGACAATGAAGGCGGGAATGCGAATCGGCAGCTCAAGATTCAATTGACGGGAACGAAATCGAATCGCAGCGGGATTGGGACGGTGATCGAGATTCGCAGCGGTGGGTTTCGGTTGTCGCGGACGGTGACTGAACTGCCGATCGAGATCGGCGTGGGCGATCTGGAGCAACTGGACAGCGTGCGGACAGTATGGACGAACAGCGTCGTGAAAAACGATATTGGCGTCAAAACGCCCGGCACGTTGAAGATCGAGGAGCCGCTGGTCAGCACCGGCTCGTGTCCGTATCTGTATGCGTGGGACGGGCAGGAGTTCCGCTTCATTACGGATATTCTGGGCGGCGCGCCGCTGGGCCTGCCCATGCGGCGCGGGCGCTATGTGCCCGCCGATACGTATGAGTATATTCGGCTGGGAGATCAAGACACGTTTCCGCCTCGCGACGGTCGGTACGTTGTGCAAATCACCGACGAACTGCGTGAGATTTTGTATCTGGACTACGTGCGGCTGGCTGTTGTCGATCACCCACCGGGAACCGAAGTTCACGAGACGGACAAACTCGAACCGCCGCCGTTCTCAGAATCGGAATTATGGGTTTTGAAAGATCGCATCGA
Source organism: Planctomycetota bacterium (assembly GCA_022565195.1). Next base: position 3,090 of record JADFJZ010000316.1, read on the forward strand.
TATCGTGCAGGCTATGGACAACACCGGCCGCGATTGGACTTCGAAGCTTCTCGCGCTCGACGGCGTGCGTACGAAACCGCCGGCGTTGCGACCGCCCCAACTTCGCGGGCTGGCTGAGGAGCATAGCTACACGCTCGACTTTGGCTCGCTCGATGTTTCCGGGCCGCTGGTTCTGGTGTTGAGCGGTTGGCTGCTGTGGAGCGAGGCTGCGACGCCGATCGCGGCATCGCAGAATCCAGACTTGCCGAACCCCTGGCCGAGGCTCGAGGCCGAGGTAGATGGCGAATGGCAGGC
>JADFJZ010000317.1 GCA_022565195.1 Planctomycetota bacterium
AACAACCATGATGGGCTCAATAACGCTGATCAGGGCCGAGACGGCCACATCGACCTCTTCATCGTAGTTGTCGGCGATCTTCATCAGCATCTTGTCCAGATCGCCGGTCTCCTCGCCGACGTCGATCATATTGACCACGAGCGCGTCACAGACGCGGGTGGCGCGGAGCGGCGCTGCGAAGGTGTCGCCCTCGCGGATGGAATCGTGGACCTTGCCCAGGGCGCGGGCGTAGACCTCGCTGCCGGAAGTCTCGCGCGTGATCATAATGGCTTCGAGAATCGGCACGCCGGCCGCGATCAGCGTACCCAGCGTACGCGTGAAGCGGGCGACTGAGGACTTGCGGAGCAGGGTCCCCATCACTGGTATAATCATGTAGAAGCGGTCGAGAAAATATCGCCCGCTGCGACTTTGCCGCAACAGCTTGATGATCAGGAAGACCACGATCGGGCTGATCAACACGATGGCCCAGCCGGGCGGCTTGCCGGTGGCAAACCAGTGGGAGGTGTTGATCAGGACCATCGTTACGGCAGGCAATTCAGCATCGAACTCTTCGAAGATCTCCTGAAACTTGGGGATGACCTTGACCATGATGAAGCCGACCACGCCGCCGGCAAATGAGATGACCACGCAAGGATAGATCATGGCCCCTCGAATCTTCCGCATGAGGCTCTGAGCTTTCTCCATGAACTCCGCGAGGCGCTGCAAGATGACGTCCAGCACACCGCCGGTCTCGCCGGCGGCGACCATGTTGACGTACAAGCGGTCAAAGGCCTTTGGGAACTTGCCCATGGCTTCGGAGAGCGTGGCTCCGCTCTCCACTTCGTCGCCCACACCGCGGACGATGGCCTTGAGCAAGCCCGGTCGTTCCTGTTGTTCAAGGATTCGCAAGCTGCGGAGGATCGGCAATCCGGCATCCTGCAGCGTCGACAATTGGCGGGTGAACTGCACCATTTTCTTCCGCGGCACGCCGCCAATCGACAACGGCATGGAGGCCTTTTTCTTGCCGGTAGCGGCCTTCTTCTTGCCACCCTTCTCCCGAATACGGGTGGGGAAGTAGCCGAGGGTGCGGATTTTGGTAAGCGCGTCCTCGGTCGAGGCAGCGTCAATCTCTTCTTTGACTTCCTGGCCCGCCTGATTCATGGCTTCATATTGGAAGGTTGGCATATGCGGTCCGTCCTATCCGCGGGTAGGTGCGCTCGGCACCCGGTCTACAGCCCGTGCAAACGCTCGTGGGCCCCGCCGCTGTGATTCCAGAGGCTAAGTCTCCTCGAATATCGTTTCCTTGGCCACTTCCTCGATGGTCGTGTGCCCGTCGAAAATCGCCAGTAGCCCGCCCTCGCTCAGCGTCCTCATGCCCTCCTTGATGGCCTGCTGCCGGATGATGTTGGTCGAAGCGTGTCGCATGATCAACTCGGACAATTCGTCGCTCAGGATCATGATCTCAAATATGCCCAGTCGCCCTCGATAGCCGGTATGGTTGCAATAGTCGCAACCCTTGCCGTAGTACAGCATCTTTCCCTCAATGTCCGCCGGCGTAAGGTCAAGCTCCATCAGGAGTTCTTCCGTGGGCGTGAACTCCTCCTTGCAATAAGTGCAGATCCGGCGAACCAGCCTCTGGGCCACAATGGCCTCAAGCGTGGCCGTAATCAGGAACGGCTCCAGACCGAGATCCATTAGACGCGCAATCGCCGACGGCGCGTCATTCGTATGAAGGGTGCTGAAGACTAAGTGTCCGGTCAAGGAAGCCTGAACCGCAATTTGAGCGGTTTCCAGGTCGCGGATCTCACCAATCAGGATGATGTCCGGATCCTGCCGCAGAAAGCTGCGGAGGCATCGGGCGAACGTAAGTCCAATGTCCGGATTGACTTGGCACTGAACCAGGCCGTCAATATCGTACTCCACGGGGTCTTCCGCGGTGAGAATCTTGACTTCCGGGCTGTTGAGCGTGTTCAGGGCTGCGTAGAGGGTGGTGGTCTTACCGGACCCGGTGGGCCCCGTATTCACGATGATCCCGTTGGGCTTCTCGATGAGCCGGCGGAAGACGGCCTGATCGTCGGCCCGGAGACCCAGTTTTTCGATGTCCAGGGAGACATTGCCGCGATCGAGCACACGCAGCACCACGCTTTCACCGTGCATGGTCGGCAAGACACTGACCCGCAAATCGATGGGGTTGCCGGCCATGGTCAATTCGATTCGGCCGTCCTGGGGCAGACGCCGCTCAGCAATGTCCAGATTGGCCATCACCTTGATGCGCGAGGTCAGCGCCGTGGCGATGTGCTTGCCCGGCGCCACCATGTCGTAGAGCACGCCGTCGATTCGATAGCGCATCTTGAATTCATCTTCAAAAGGTTCGAAGTGAATGTCGGAGGCCTTGTCCTTGATGGCCTGGAAGAGCACCAGATTGAGCAACCGGATGACCGGAGTCGAATCCATCATCTCTCGGAGATCGTCCAGGTCGATCGAGGTGCCACGCCCTTCAAGCTCCTTGAAGCGATCGTCCGCAGCGAGTTCCTCGATTAAGCCGCTGATGGACTGGACGGCATCCTCGGGATAATAGCGATTCAACGCACTCTCGATATGCTCCCGGTTGCTGATCTGGGCGCTGACCTTCATTCCCAGCAGCGTCTGGAGGTCGTCGGTGGCCTGGAAATTGTCCGGACTGGCGATCGCGATCGAGAGGGTATTCGTGGACTCCTCATATTCGATTGGGATCACTTTGTAGGTGTGGGCCATTTGAGCGGACAACATCGCGATCGCTTCCGGCTCCACATCGATGCGCGAGAGATCGACCGGCTTCATCCCAACCTGAGAGGCCAGGGCGACGTGAAGATCTTCCTCACTGATATAACCCAGCTCGACCAGGATTTGTCCGACCGGGCCTCTCTTTTTCTTCTGGATTTCGAGCGCTTCGGCGACCTGGGCGCGGTTGACGCGCCGCATCTTGATCAAGATGCGACCCACCTGCCGGCCTTTGAGTTGGCTGATGGGGGGCAAATTCAGTGTGTCTGCCATTCAACTGACTCCAGCATGATCAACCGATGACACTTGGCCACTGCATCGTGATCACCCTTGTCTCTACGACGTCCGCAGAACGACGCGGTCCTCATCTTCCCCTTTGACATCTTGATCCAACAACTGCTCGTGCCGCTGATGGCGATCGATCTTGTCCTGCATCTCGCCGGAGTTGATGGCCTTGTCGATCGCTTCTTCGGCTGCGATCACGCCGTCTGAGAACAACTGCCACAGGTGATCGTCCAGAAGCTGCATGCCGAACTTCTTGCCGGTCTGGATGCTTGAATTCAGGCGGTAGACCTTGTTCTCGCGGATCAAGTTGGAGATGGCCGGCGTCACCACCAGGAACTCATAGGCCGCGACTC
>JADFJZ010000318.1 GCA_022565195.1 Planctomycetota bacterium
AACAGAAAGAACTGGTGCGGCTGGAGGCATTCTGGATCGACGCCTGGCTGCGGCGAAACTACGAGGGCATCGAAAGCCGCTACATCGTTCACGATGTGCGGGCGGCTGAGGTCGATCGCGAGACGTTCTTCCGCCTGCGCGAGGACGGCGGCACGCGGATCAGCAGCGCTTTCAGGGCCGGTCAGAAACTCATCGACAATCATTACAGCCCGGAGGAATGGAATATCTATCTGTTCCACTTTTCAGATGGAGACAACAGCAGCGAATCCGACAGTCGCGAGTGCTGCACGATCCTTCGGGAGCACTTGCTCAAGTCGGTGAACATGTTCGGCTACTGCCAGGTGGCCAGCGCCTACGGCAGCGGGAACTTCATCAACGTGTTGCACGAAAACCTCAGCGGCGAGGAACGCCTCATCACCAGCCGAGTGAACCACAAGGACGACATTTACGACAGTATCAAGACGTTCTTCTCCAAAGGAATCTGAAACGACAGTGGAAGTTCAGGAGTTGGGGAGTTCAGGAGTTAGGGAGTTAGGACTTGTGTGAGAAAGCGGTTATGTCATCAGAGCCGCGACCGTGTGGGAGCGGTTTGCTCGCGAACGCCGACCGCTTCCTGACGGGCGCGGCTCTGAAAAGACGCTTCTCGCGCACGCGCTTACAAGTGAACTTGCAGAATGTCGCCGAGCTTGAGTTCGGCCTGATCCTCGGCCGGGAAGAACTTGTCTTGCCGCGGAACCAGACCGGACATCATGGCGACGAAGGCGACGCTGTCGCTGACCGCCCGCATGTAGCTCTCGACATCTTCGGAATAAGGCACATATGCGGTGGCGCCGGCCTTGTAATACGGTGCGGCGAGCCTGCGATCGGTCGATTTGGAGACGACGAGAATTGGGATGGCTTCATGGCTGACCGCCTCGGACAGTGTGCGAAAGACATCCATACCATCGGCGTCGGGCAGATCCGCACACATGATGATCATTTCCGGAAAAGACTTCTTGGCAGCGCGGGTGCCGGCCAGGTACAACAGCCCCTGTGCGCCCGAGAGGGCATACTTCATGGTCACGCCGAAACGCAAATCCTGGATGCCGCGCGCCGTCAGGTTGGCGTGCGTGATATCGTTGTCCACAAGCAGGAGGCGAAACACAGGACCTTCCTTTCGCGACGTTGGGTTCACGAAATGTTATGCTGCGCAGCAGTTGGATGTCTACGTCCAAACGGCTGCCCATCGGAGGATCGAGTCAATTACGGCAAGCGCGGTAGCGAACGCCCGATAATGTCCTCGATGACGCGCCGATATTGGCTGTCGATCGTCGGCTTTGGAGTACGCTGAGATGAACACAGATTGGTCGAGCGTGGGCACCGCGCAGGCTGTCCAGTGCCTGCGCATGCATTTGGTGCAGGGCATCGGGCCGCTGCGCTTTCGCAATTTGATCGAGCACTTCTCCAGTGTGGAAGCGATCCTGAGGGCGCCCCGCCGCGAACTCGAACGCGTCAAGAACATCGGGCCGGCGACCAGCGAAGCGATCCGCGAAAGGCACGATGAGCAATTCGTGGAAGCGGAACTCCGCCGGGCTGAGAATCTCGGCCTTCGTGTGGTCTGCTGCGAAGACGATGACTACCCCGCCCTGCTGAAGCAGATCCCGGACGCGCCGATCTGTCTCTATGTGAAGGGCACGCTGTCGCCGAAGGACAAAACTGCGCTGGCCATCGTGGGCCCGCGGCGCTGCTCGCAGTACGGCCAGGAACAGGCCTACCAGTTCGGCATGGCGGCCAGCCGGGTGGGAATGACGGTCGTGTCGGGACTGGCCCGCGGCGTGGACGCCCAGGCACACTTGGGCGCGCTCGATTGCCGAGGACGAACCATCGCCGTGATTGGATCGGGGCTCGGGCACCTGGACGAGCATAGCAATCGAAAGCTCGCCGAGCGCATCGTCAAGGACGGCGGCGCCGTGATCAGCGAGCTGCCCATCGACAGGCCGGCCGACGCGGAGAATTTCCCGCCGCGAAACCGGATCATCGCCGGGATGGCGCTGGGCACGCTGGTCATCGAAGCCGCCAAGAGAAGCGGCGCCCTGATCACCGCAAGCCAGACGCTCGACTACAACCGCGAACTGTTTGCGCTGCCCGGGCGGATCGACTACGGCAGTACGGTCGGCACGAACAACCTCATCAAGAACGGGCAAGCCAAGCTGACCATGACGATCGACGACATTCTCGAAGAGTTCCACCACGCCGCCGAGGGCATTCGAGAGATCTACCAGCAATTGACTTTCGAAACGACCTCTAAGATCGAGCCGGAGTTGAGCAGCGAGGAACGCTCGATTCTGGACGCCCTGAGCGTCGAGGGCGTCGATTTGGAGCAAGTCCTCAACACCACCAAGCTCCCGCCCGAAAAAATCTCCAGCGGCCTGACCATGCTGCAACTCAAAGGCGTCGTCGAGCAGTTGCCCGGCAACCGCTTCGCCCGCATCGGCGTGAGGTAGCTGCACGACCAAGCCCTTGATCAGCCGTACAGCGTGCGCCCCAATCGAAAGAACCGAGCAATCGTGTCGGTGCTCAGCGGTTCGAGTGTTGCGTTACTGAGTCGATATGGTTATTCTGGATGTGCTTTGCAGAGACGGCGAGCTTCGGCAATTTGACGCACGGCGAGTGCTGTTGCGTGAGGTGGCCCGACATGGCGAAAAAGAAATCCAAGTCAAAAAATAGTGAGGATGACGAAAATGACTGAGGAAGGTAAAGAACAAACAATTCTATTAAAAGAAATTGCAAAGTGGCTACGATTCAGCGGTATGAAGAAGGTCAGAGAAACTTTGTTATCAATATTAGATGATGATTCAAAGAAAATGGCATATCATCTCAGCGACGGCCAAAAGACCACAAGAGAAATAGCAAAAGCATCCGGCATGGGCAAAGATACTGTAGGTAAGCTCTGGAAAGATTGCTATCTGTTAGGTCTTGGAGAACAGATATCTATAAATTATGCCTCTAACAGTATTAAACCTGAGTCAAAAGCATTGAAGGATGATATTGTTAGGAATTTCGCAAAACAAAAAGGAGGTCGCGATGTTTCACTACTGTTTCAACCCGAAGGGATGGAAGCGGCTGGGATCTACGGCCGCAAGACGCCCGCTACGCTTCTTTGTAGCGATGTGCAGAGAGTGGTTCTACCCTGCAAAGACGAGGATTGCTGTCATGCGGCTCCGTTCACATGTTGTGCCCGCCGCCGTCGCGCTCGTTGTTCTGATGAACATCGCGTCCTGCGGTCAGGCACCGGCCCCGGCCGAGCCAACCGTGCCGACCAACCCGCTGCTGGGCGTATGGTCGATGACCACGATGACACCTCGTGGCG
>JADFJZ010000319.1 GCA_022565195.1 Planctomycetota bacterium
CGAATGATTCCGCCGCCCGACGCAGACGGATCCGCTTTTCCCGATACAGTTCTTCGCGTTGCAGAGGGCTGGCCAGCTCTTCCGCAACGCGATCCAGATCCAACCCGCTCCGCCGGTAGGCATGGGCCAGCAGGAAGGTGGCGCGCGGTGAACGCGGATCCTCCGGATAGCGCTGCAAGGCCTCACCGAACCACTGGATCGCATCCTCGAAGCGACCATCGCGGGAATACAATTCACCCAGCTTGAAGGTTGCTTCGTGGTAGATGTACGACTCCGGCGTGAAGCGATGGGGCTGATCCGGCGGCTCCGCCAGGACGTAGAGCAAGGTCTCTTCCGCCTGCTCGGCGTAGTCGGGACCCAGGATCACCAGACATTCGGCCAGTGGAATGTATGAATCGTAGGCTGCGGTCGTACGCGGGTGCTCCCGAATGCAACGTTGATAGTATTCCACCGCAAGCGCGAATTCGCCGGTCGCCTGATAGGCCTGGCCGATCCTGAGCAGAGCTATGGGAATCTGATCGCTTGCTGGATGGTCCGTGAGAAAATCCGTGAGCAACTCGATCGCTTCTCGGCGACGACCCGCCGCATCGTACATCGCGGCCGCCTGCCACAGCGACTCAGCCACCACCGATTCGTCTTCCGTTTTGATCCTCGATAACTCCAGGTAATCCTCCGCCGCCGAGAGGAACAATTCGACGCTGCGTTTGTTGAGCCACTCCGTTTCATCCACGTCGCCGGCTTGCGCCGAGACCCTCGATCGATCTCGATATTGTCTGCCCAGAAAATCCTTGAGCAGCGCGAGGTCGGACAAGTGAAAGGCTCGATTGCTGACGTCGTCCAGATCCGCAAGATCGGACGCGAGTTGCAAGTACTCCAATGCGGGATCGTATTGCTGATCCTCGTACAAACGACGGCTGTTCACAGCCAGCGAAATCCGCACGACGTTGCGATCGACCAGCGCGGTCGGATTATCGGCCTTCAGTCCATCGAGAACGGCCCGGTAGTACTCCAGAGCTTCGTCAAAGCGCTGCAAAGCAGTGAGTGCGTCGGCCATGCCGAGTCGAGAGGCGAGCACATACTCGCCGACCGCGTGCGAGTCCAGCACGTCTCGAAAGAAGAGTGTGGCTTCAAGAGGCCTTTGCGGCCCGTCATCTTGCAGGATCACCGTGCCCAGCAGCCAGCCCGAGCGCGCATGAACGTCGTCGCGCACTTCCAGCTTGCTGCGCAGGTTGCGAAGAGTCAGTTCGGCCTCGTCGTACCTTCCCGCCTTGTATTGCAGCAGCCCGCCGAGATACTCGGCGAAGCGCGCATAGGGCGTCTCGGCGAGGCTCGGCTGATAAACGGCAAGAACACGCTCGCCTTCATCGTAGCGATCATCTGCGATCAACAGTTCGATTTTCTTATCGAGCGACCAATGGAGTATCTCGAGGCGCGCGGACGCGTCCTCCAGGAGCGCGTCCAGCCGATCGTGAAGTTCCGGTCGCGGCGTGTGAACGGCGCTCATCCGCAAAGCGATGACCCGAAGGCGAACGGCCAGCGGATCCGAAGGCGCGGACCTCAAGCTCAATTCGTATTGATCCAGCGCATTTTGTGGTTGCCCGAGCCACTCGTAGACCTGCCCCTGTCGATGCAAGTCGTCTCCATCAAGCACGTATCCGAGCAGTTCGGCCTGCGCATACTGGGCCAGGATGGCGACGAGACGGCGTTCGTCCCGTTCCGCCTGATCGCCCTGATCGAGCTGCCGCTGGTACCCGACTCCGGCAAGAGCCGCATACACCGGCGCCATTTCCTCGGCCTCATAATTGTCGTCGTGCAGGACGCGCCGTGCCAGCCCTTCCGCTTCACCGAGCAGCCGGCCTCGACGAAGCGCATCGATATCGGCAACCAACTCATCAATGGGAAGCACAAGCGTCTGCGGAAGATGGAGGTACAGACTGGCTGTGAACAGAAAAGCAGAGAGCGCCATCAGTGGCATCTGCCACTTACCGGCAACGCGGTCCCGAAATGTCGCGGATTGCAGGTCCGAGCCCATCCTGAGCACCCTCAGCAATCACCTGATCATCCTGATCGAGGTCTCGAAACGAGTCTTGGTAACTTCGGCAAGGATTCAAGACGATCTTGATTGCAATGGGCGCTCCCGCACCGACGCCAAAGTCGCGGCGTCGCTCGATGTTCGAGCCGAAATCGAGAGGCGTCCCGCAAGCGCCGCCACGCCGAGCCGATATCAGTACTGAAACCCTGTCGCGCCCTGTGGCACAAAGTCCCGGCTCGAATATCAGCATTGATACGCGCACAGCGTCGGCCTGCCATCGCGGGATTGCCTGGAAATGCCCAGTATAGTATATTGCCTGCTCCGGCCGGCGCGCTGCCGGCCCGTGAAAAAATAAGATGCTCGCCGCGAGTCGCTCAGTGGGCCGGTGTCGAGTCGGACATCAAGCGACGCCTGGATAGGAGCAACAGGACCATGACACTTGACCAAAATTGTTTTGACACTTGCTCGACCTTGCAGGCCGCTGGTGAAACGTATACGTTCCATAGCCTGCCCAAGCTCGGTGCCGCCGGCATCGGCCGGATCGACCGCCTGCCGATCAGCATCCGCGTGCTCCTCGAAAACGTACTGCGGAACGTAGACGACTACCGCGTCACCGAAGATCACGTGCGCACACTCGCCGCCTGGGCCGAGCGAACCTCCGCCGAAGAGATCCCCTACCTGCCGTCCCGGGTTATCCTTCAGGATTTCACCGGCGTGCCGGCGGTCGTCGATCTGGCGGCGATGCGCTCCGCCATGTTTCGGCTGGGCGGAGATCCCAAAAGAATCAACCCGCAGGTGCCGGTGGACCTGGTCGTGGATCACTCGGTGCAGGTGGATCACTTCGGCTCCGCAGGCGCCCTGCAACTGAACATTGATTTGGAATACACCCGCAATCGCGAGCGCTACGAATTCCTGCGCTGGGGGCAACAGGCCTTCGACAATTTCAGCACGATACCGCCCAATACCGGCATCATTCATCAAGTCAATCTCGAATACCTCGCCACGGTGACGGCGTATCGCGAAGTCGACAAACAGCGCTTTGCCTTCCCAGACACGCTCGTCGGTACGGACAGCCACACGACAATGATCAACGGCCTGGGCGTCCTCGGCTGGGGCGTCGGCGGCATCGAAGCCGAAGCCGTCATGCTGGGCCAACCCATTTACATGCTGACACCCGACGTCATCGGACTTCGACTGACGGGAGCCCTGCCGGCGGGCGCCACTGCCACCGATCTCGTGTTGACCGTCACGGAGTTGCTTCGCCGCAAGGGCGTGGTCGGCAAGTTCGTCGAGTTCTTCGGCGATGGC
>JADFJZ010000320.1 GCA_022565195.1 Planctomycetota bacterium
CATAGAACGCCCAGGCGCGCGTCGGCCCATAGAAATACTCGATGAACAACTCTTTCTGCGAGATCAGATCCTCGCCGCCGGCGCCGGTGGACATCAGTTTGCTGGCGATCAACCCGGCCTCGCTTAGAGGATGGGGCCTGCTGTCCGGCGGCACGGTGAGCGTCCGCCCCACGGCCAGCGCCTTCGCTTGTTGGGCCGCCTGAAACGCGGCATCAAGCTCGCCGGCCTCGATCCGCGCGGCGATCCTTCCTTCAAACCCCGCCCGCACGCGCTCGGCCAGTTGCGCTCTCGTTTCGACGAGAATGTCTGGCAGAACCGTACCGCGCCGATCCTGATAGTTCGGCGACTTGGCGAGTACCAGCCATTGATCGAAGCCCATCGCGGATGCTTCGTAACGCTCAATGTGCTTGTTCAAATCCGCCGCGAGCGCAGCGTTCACTGGCCTGAGGATCTCAATGTGCTCACGGCTGCGTTGCAACAGCGTATCTGCCGCGGTGCCGCCGGCGGTCGAAGCTGCGATCAGAGCCGCTTCGGCTGCGTACCAATGGTCGGACATGCTTCGGAACAGTTCCACGTCCTGCTTCGGCGGCGGATCAGCCGAGCGGTGCAGTTCCATTCGACGGGCCAGCAGGCAGCGCTCATGCCGGAGTCTCGCCGCCAACAGTTCCTCGTGTCGGTGCGCCGGGGCCGGCAGGCTCAACGCTTCAAGCAACTCCAGCGTGTCTTCGATCGTTGCGATCGGCACGTCATAGTGATCGCGGGCCAGATGGGCCACCAGCGCCAGATACCAGCCCGCCAGAGGGTCCATCCCGGGCCGGCTCTTCCGCAAAGCCTCATACGCATCGAGCCCCTTGGTATTCACCAGATTGTCCCAGCGATTGCCGTCCGGCGCGGGCGTGTGCCACTTGCTCAGCAGTTCAGCGGCGTTCGCGGCGAGAGCCTTCAACGGGCCGGCTGCTTCCAGTTGCACGCTCCGGAAACAGTCGCGGAGGGCGCGGTCGAATTCGCCCCGCCCGGTGAGGTACAACCCCATGATCAACTTCGCCGCGTCGTCCAACTGCTGGATATCATCCGAGTCGATCGTCGCCTGCGCCATCAAGACGTCCAGCGACTTGGCCTGCTGACCGGCTTGCTCCAGTGCGGTCGCCAGCGCGTCCAGCGCGCTCAGTTGATCCTCGATCATTTGTTCCACACGCCCGGGCAAAGACGCATCCCAGCCGACCTGCACATACTTGCCCGCCAGCTCGCGGGCTTGATCGCGCAGGCCGCGCGCCTGCGACAAAGCCTGCCGGGCCTGCTTCAACGACTCGTCCGTCGGACGTTTCCGGGCGAATGCAACCCGCTCCACAATCTGCTGCTCCGCCGCCGCATGGGACACCAACACATGGCAATGCAGATCGGGGCGGAAGGAGACAATCGCCACCTTGACGGCCAGCGAGAAGTTACCCGCATCAATGGCTTGCTGGACTTGCTGTTCCGGAGTCGGCTGGCCCGCGTCCTGACCAAGTGCGTCCGAGGCGCCCATCACACAGAGGAACGATGCGGCCAGCGCAGAAAGAACGAACGAGCTTGTTTTACATTGCATTCTGGATTCTTCGTGTTTTGGTGCCTTAGTGGCCTCAATACGATTAGCGAGGTTGATCGACAATGCCCTGACGGTCCTGCGGGCGATCATCCAGCGGGCGCCTGGCCTTCTTCGTTGCGGACTCCGAATCACGCTGTGTCAGGTGGTCGGCCTGCGTCGTTCGATGATCGGCCGGGGAGAGGACGTGGGCCGCGTGGTCTGGCATCCGCAGAACAAAGCCAGGACGACAAAACCAGGAATGAGAATGCGAATCTTGATCATCATGAATCTCACTTTCGACCGGCGGAACGGATGACGCCGCGCTGCGCCCCCGCGGATCGCCTCGAGCGCGCCGACCGCAGGCCGGAGGGTCCATCCAGCACGCGCGCCGTCGAGTTGCGCAATCTCGATTGTGACGCCTGTGATGTTCCACGGTCGACGCTCAAGGTGCCGTCGTCCTGATTCGGCAAGGAGCCAGTGCGGGTGCCCCGCAGGCGCGGCCGGTTATCGCGCGTGGACGTGCCGGCGGTGCGCACCGTTGTCGTCGGAGCGACGGATACGAGTTCGGGTTCCTGGCTGGGGATGTTGCTGCCTTGGTCGCCGGCCACGTCCTCCAGTCGTTCCGCGCCGGCGATCCATCCGCCCACCCAGGTGCGGTCGGCATACGCGGTCTGCACGCGCCCTCGATGCGCCATGGCCGCCGCCAGATTCAGATCCGGCAGCGAATCCCAGTGCCGCTTGTCGGCCGGCGTGATGCCTTCAGGGCCGCCGTCGCCATTGGGATTCACGACCACCTTCTGATTGCGCGAGATGGCCCAATTTGTGCCGTCCATCATGCGCACCTCGCAATCCGAATCAAACGAACCAAACACGCTGCCGGGCAAACCCGGCAAAGCGTAGGTCGCGTAGATGTGCGAGCCCGTGACCTGCAATTCGCCCTGCGCCGTGCTCAACAGGATGTAATCCTTGTGCTCGCCGGCATCGAAGAACGCCTGCACGCCGCCCTTGACGATGTAAACGTCGATCGGCGCCCGCCGGCCCTGCCCGCGCCGGATTTCGACAATACTGTTTTGATCAATCTCGACGACGATGGTCCCCTCGAAGTCGATGTCATCCACGCCCAGGCCGCTGACGAAAAAAAGCATCGCATAGGAATCGGCGTCCGTCGTGATGCGATCGCCCTCACCGATCGGCTGACCGATCCGCCAATCGCCCGCGCTGCCGTCGGCGTAGGTCACGGACCCCGAACCGATTGTGGAAGTGATGATGCCCCACTGCGCATCCGCGCGGGCCACCGTCAAACCTACGATCACACTCACAAAGACGACAACAAACGAGAATTGACTTCGTTGTCCCTGCATTCGTATGCCTCACAGTCGTGTTTCGATGCAAACACTACTTCATTATTGCATCAAACCCGAACAATGCAACAGCAGTCCTTCACCAAACGACAAACCAGCCGCACCAGGCTTGCCGTTTAGCAGCCTCTCCGGCGCTGATTGCATCCACAGACTACTCAACGAAACAAGAAACTCAGCGTCAGCCCGTAAATCACACGGTCGTACGAAAATACCGCCTCTTTCAGGCGGTTTCGAACATTGGAGTCGTCCTGCGTCCAGGCAATTTCGCCGCGAAGCGTCATGACGATGTTGCGATCGATCTCAAAATCACGGCTCAGCGCCCAAATGTACCTTTGAATGAAATCATGCCGGTTGCGCCGGCGGAAATCCTGCGTGTTGG
>JADFJZ010000321.1 GCA_022565195.1 Planctomycetota bacterium
TCCCTCGTACCGTCTTCAAAGACACTTCTCGAGAATCCGGCATATCGTTTCCGCGGTGCCTTCCCAGGTAAACCGCTGCACACGCTCCCGGCCTCGCCGCACCAGCAAATCGCGCAGATCCGCATCACGAAGGAGCCGGGTCATTCCTTCCGCGATACTGCTGCAATCGCCCGGATCGCAATACACCGCCGCTTCGCCCGCCACTTCCGGCATGCTGCTGACGTTCGATGTCAGAACCGCCGTCTCGCAACGGAAGGCGTCGAGGATCGGCAGCCCGAATCCTTCATAGAGGCTGCAAAAGGCCAGTGCGTCCGCGCCGCTGAGCAAGGGCGCGATGTCTTCTTCGGGTGCAAACCCGAAGACGGCGCAGTTTTCGGCGATTCCCAATTCGCCGATCAGTTTGGTCAGCTCGGCCCGTTGCTCGATCGGCTCCACACCGACCAATACGAACTGCACTTCGCAGCGCAGTTCGGCAGGCAATCGCGCGAATCCTCGGATCATGCCCTCGGCGTTCTTTCGCCGAGAGCGTCCGGAAAAAGCCAGGCGCGCCCGCCGTGATGCTTCGAATCGATTCGTCTCACTCCCGTGCTCGTCGAGCAGGCGGACGCGGTGGATGCTCGTCGGCCCACGCATGGGCACGATGTCTTGCTGTTTCATCGTGGCCATATACGTTTGAATGACCTCGGCAGTTGGGCCGAGGCACTCGCGACGCCCGTTGATCAAGAGCAACGTCTGCGGACACAGCTCCGACACGGCCTGCAAGTTGTGCGAAATGAAAATGATTGACCGGCCGGAGTTGGCGAAGTAGTGCATCCGCTCCAAGCAGCGCTGCTGAAACTGCGCGTCCCCGACAGCGAGCACTTCATCGACCAGCAGGATGTCCGGGTCCATGTGGGCCGCGATCGAGAAGCCCAGCCGGGCCTGCATGCCCGAACTATAGCGCTTCACAGGCGTATCCAGGAATTCGGACACGCCCGCGAAATCGACGATCTCACTCATCTTCCGCCTGATCTCACGGCGCGACATGCCCAGGATGGCGCCGTTCAAATAGACGTTTTCCCGCCCGGTCAAATCCTGATGAAACCCCGCGCCCACTTCGATCAATGCGGTCAACCGGCCGTGTATGCTGATCGATCCGCGATTCGGCACCAGGATGCTGCTGAGGATCTTGAGCAGCGTGCTCTTGCCGGCGCCGTTGGGGCCGATGATGCCAAGAACTTCGCCGCGCTGTACTTCAAAGGACACCTCGGAAAGCGCCCAGAATTGACGCTTGCCAAGTTCATCTCGCCGGCGGCGCAGTACCCAGCGGGCCAGCGCGGGCAGCGCGTCACGCAAGCTGTCTACACGCTCGCCGCGCGTGAACCGCTTCCAAACGTGATCGCATTGGATTGCCACATCCGCCATATCCCGCACCCGCTAAGATCGATCGTGATCCTGCCCGATGATCAAAATGTCTTTACTCAGATTCTCCGCCGACAGAACGACTTGCTCGCCATGCTGCACGACCAACCCTGCGCCAACGAGCGCCTCGCCATATTCAGCAAGGCTGCGAAACGCGACGTGCGCGGCGCTGTCGGCTGCCTGGCCCGGCTGCCTCAATGTTTCGAGAATCACGATGATGCCCTCGGGGGCCAAGTGCTCCGCGAAATGACGCAACACCCGGTGCCAATCCGCCGGATCGGCAACCGCCACCAAGACGTTCAACGTGATAATCACATCGAAGCGTTGCGAAAGATCCAACTGCGTCAAGTCCGCCACGCGAAAGATCGGCTCCGGATAGCGCTGCTGAGCGCGCTGCACAGCCTCCTCGCAGAAGTCCGTACCGGTCGCGTCGAAACCGAGCTTGCGGGCCATCTCCGTGAAGTGGCCCACGCCGCAACCGGCGTCCAGCAGCGTCTTGCCCGCAAACGGTGCAGCATGCCTTTCGAGCACGTCGGTGAGCGCGGCCATGATTTCGAGGGCACTGTTGTAGTTCACTTCATCCGTCCACCGCCGATCCCCACCGGCCACCCAGCCGTCGGGATCGTCCGCGAACCGCTTGCGCCAGTAAGTCTTCGCATCGGTTCGACGATTCCTGAATCTGTTGCGCACCCATTGGATCATGCAGTGTGCTCCGCAGGTTGCGTTCCGGCCGCGGGTAGAACGCACATGTTCCGGCATCTGCCAAACGACGAAGTCAATGCGAGAGGGTCCACCTGTGGCTTGCCGTTTAGCATCGTTCGCAAACACGATTGAATCTTGCCTATCGGTTTCACGGACAATACCGATCTTTAGGAATTACTAGATATACTCCGCAAACTTCGGCTCCGTCCGATGGAACCACACCCACCCGCCAAAGAACAACACCACGGCGACGGCCGCTGCATAGAGCAACCCACCGTCGAGCGGCACTTGGCCGTGAATGATGCACTGGCGGTAAGCGACGATGATGGGCGTCATGGGGTTCAAGTTGATGAGCATGTTGTACAGCGGCTTGCTGCTCTCCAGCGGGTAGATCACGCTGGTGACGAACATCCACAGGTAGATCACGACCGAGAAGACGAAGCGCACGTCGCGATAGAACAGATTGCCCATGGCCAGCACAAACCCCAGCCCGATGGTGAAGAGGATTTGAATCAGCACAATGACCGGCACCATCAGAACACTGAGGTGCAGCGAGAAGCTCCACTCCGTGAAGAAGTGGAAGTAGCCGATGATCCCGACCAGCAGCGTCGATGCAATTGCAAAGTCGAAGGCGCTGCTGGCGATACAGGCGATGGGGAACGCTTCCCGCGGGCAGTACACCTTCGTCACCAGCGTCTGGTTGGCCACCAGGCTGTTGACCGCGCCGGTCAGGCTGGCGGAAAAGAAGGTCCACGGCAGCAGGCCGATGTAGGCAAACACGGCGTACGGCATCCCGCCCAGGTCGAGTTGGCCGTCAAACTTCAATGCTTTGGTGAACACGAAGGTGAAGATCAGCATCATCGACAGCGGCACAAACAGCGCCCACAGCACACCCAGCAGAGATTGCTTATAGCGCACACGGATCTCGCGCAGCGTCAGGCTGTAGAGCAACTCCCGATATTTGATCAACTCCGCGAACATAACTCGGTACGAATTCCTCCCTGAGCCGCAGCCTTCAGGCGGATGCCTGCTTAACCTGTAATCGCGACTGGGTGGCATGGGCAAGTACTCTTGCCCGTGCCACGCGAGCAGTCGCAGCCTTTGCCCCTGCGTCGCAAACTGCACCTGTGCGCGTTGCAGGTATGTCGGCGGAACTATTAGCGCGGGTAAGTTATTACCGGGCCTGCGC
>JADFJZ010000322.1 GCA_022565195.1 Planctomycetota bacterium
CCCTGTCGCCGCGCCGGGCGGGCCGCTGCTTCTCTCTGCTCCGCGACGGGCAGTTCCTCTCGCAAAACAGCGACCACCCCACGGTTCCATTTGTCATCGAGGGCCTGCTTCTTGGAAACTGCACTCTCGCTGAGGTCGTGCGGGTAATCTTCGACCGCAAAGTCCTCGTCCCAATAAGGACTGATGGTGTCTTCCAGAACATCACCCATGCGCAGGAATTCGTCGAGTGCCAGGCCCGGCGGCGTGAAGAGAAAGCCGAAAACGAGGTTGCGATTGCCGCTGGGCAGGTAATCGGTTGGAGCCATCAGCAAATAACTGCCGATGAGCGACCCGCCGACCAGTCCGCCGACTACCGCCAGCCGCGCGAGCACGCTGCCGTTGATGGCGTGAATCAGCGTTCCGAAAGCATGGGCGAGACCTCCGTACGTCTCGTTCGCCGCGCCCGACAGCGCGGGCGTGAAGCGTTCTGGCGGCGACGGTGGGGATCACCATCATGGCCACCACCAGCGAGAGCCCGACCGACGAGGCAATGGCGATGGCGATGTCCTGGAACAACTGTCCCGCTTCTTCCTTCAGGAAGACAACCGGCAGGAAGACGGCCATGGTGGTCAGCGTGCTGGCCAGCACCGCGCCCCACACTTCGACGGCGCCGTCCAGCGCCGCGCTGAAGCGGTCTTTGCCCATTTGGCGATGGCGATAGATGTTTTCGAGCACAACGATGGAGTTGTCCACGACCATCCCGACCGCAAAGGCCATCCCGGCGAGCATGACAACGTTCATCGTGCGGCCCAGTACCGTCACGACCAGGAACGAGCCCACCACGGATATGGGGATGCACAGCGCCACGATGGCCGTCGCCGATCCGCTGCGTAAGAACAAGAGCAAGACGATCACCGCCAAGACGCCGCCATACAACAGGTTGTTGAGCACCAGGTTGATGGCGGCGCGGATGTACACTGTTTCGTCGTAGAGTTGCGTCAGCACAAGCTCGCGATCGAGCGGCTCGAGAATCTCGCGGTTGACCTTGTCGATCTGCACGCCGAGATTGCGCATGACCTCGATGACATTGCTGCCCGTCTCACGCCGCACCGGCATGGCCAGCACGGGCTTGCCGACCGAGCGAACGAACGAATACTGTTTCTTGTATGTCGAGACGACTTTGGCGATGTCTTTGACGTAGACCGGGCCGCCGGCGCCGTGGGCGATGACCGTGTTCTCGACCTGCTCGAGGGTCTCGAACTGGCCGAGGGTCCGCCAAGTGTAGTCGCGTTTGCCGCTGGCGATGGTGCCCGCGGAGATGTTCTTGTTTTGCTGGCGCAGCGCGTTCTCGAGATCGCGAAAGGCCACGCCGCGGGCGGCCATCAGGGCCACATCGACGCGGATTTGCACTTCGCGTTCCCGGCCGCCATAGACGTCGACCGACGCGACGCCCTGGGCCCGTTCCAGAATCGGTTTGACCTTATCTTCGGCGAAGTCCTTGAGCGTCGAAGGATCCTCGCCGGGGGCGGCATAGAAGATCAGCCAGGCGATCGGCGAGTTCAGCGCGGCATCGGCCGCCTGCACCGTGGGCTCATCGACATCATTGGGATAGCCGCTCACTTGCCGGAGCTTGTCGGAAACGTCGCGGAGGGCGGCGTCCTTGTCCGTGCCCACGAAGAAGTCCAGCACGATCGTTGCGTTGCCTTCGGTCGAAGTGGACGTCATCTTCTTGAGATCGCCGACGCCTTTGAGCTTCTCTTCCTGCCGCTCGACGATCTCGCGCTCGATCTCCTGCGGACTGGCGCCTTCCCAGAACGTCTGCACCGTGACCTGCGGTTGATCGACGTTGGGGATGAGTTGAATCGGAATGGCGAAGACGCTGAGCACGCCGAACAACGTCAGCAGGATCACGCCGACCGTGACCTTCACTGGATTGTTGATTGCAAACCGAATGATGCCCATGCAATCGCTTTCCAAGGGAGAATGATACGGACTCTCGA
This sequence comes from Planctomycetota bacterium, assembly GCA_022565195.1. The sequence continues at coordinate 1,980 of JADFJZ010000322.1, forward strand.
GCCGTGAGCTTCAGCTCACGCGGACTCCCCAAACCGTGAGCTTCAGCTCACGCGGACGTTCACTACTCTTGAACGTCTCAATGCGAGGAAGTCCGCGTGGGCTTCAGCGCACGGCTCTCTGTCGATGTCGTCATGAGCGCTTCCTCTTCGACCACCACCACCTTGGCCGGGAACGGCATCAGTTGCTCGTTGCCGCGCACCGCCACCTTCATGCCTGGAGAGACGTTTCCGGAGGTCGCGCGCACAAGGTCCGGATGCACAGTTTTCTTGCCGTCGTAGTAGTCCCGGGCAATTTGGACCACCTGCTCGAAGAAGCCCGGTGCCGTCAGGCACGGTTGGACCTCCGATTGATAGCGCAGCTGCTGCATCTTCGCGTAACTCTTGGTGCTGAACCACTCGGGATGCGACTTGCCGAAGGCGATGTCGTAACCATGGAATGAATGGTTCGCGTTGTACTTCATGCTCGCCCAATGCCTGTTGCGAATCCAATACAAGAGGCTCTGCCGAGCATCGACCAGTGAGGACTGGAATTTCCGGCGATCGTCCCAATCGTTGAAGTAGAGCGTTTTGGTATTGCTGAATAACGGATAGCTATGGCGGACGGGAGCGTCGGGGCTGCGGCGGATGTTCAGGTCCTTGACCGCAACCGTGGCGGAGGTCGTAAGTATCTCCCCGATTTCTTCATTCGGATAGTACCACCGCACGCCCAGTGTCTTTTCCAGGAAGTCGTGCGCGGCGTAGTAAGTGGCCAGCGGGCCGGAGGCGGCTTTGTATAGACTATTGTAACTGGTGTAATCGATCTCGAAGAATTCATCGTCATCGCGCCCCATCAGAACAAGTGTGTTCGGAAGTGTCTTGATAAGATACTCCTGGTTTCGGAAATCCTTGTTCGCGTATCCCAGGTCCCACGTGGCCTTGCTTTCTCCAACGAGGATCCGATTGCCACTCATCTCGGCGGGCTCGCGGACGATGGGCAGTTTCGCACCAGAGATCTTCTCTAAGTAATACTGCAACTCATATGCGGCCAACTGGGCCGCCGCCCTCGGCTTTTCCGCCAGCACAATCGTCGCGTTGGGTCGGTTGTCGACCACGATTTGTAGCGCCTCACCGGCAGACACGTCCGAATATGCTGCCAGGACACTTAACACGCCAATAGCAAGCATGGGTCGTCGGTGCCACTGTTTATCCATGAATGATTCCTCCGGCGGCAACGACTTCAGGACGTCCAATAACTGCGATCCATCATTCTGCCTGCCTGTCACACGGCTAGGAATCACACGCCAAGAAGCGGGTCACGAAAA
>JADFJZ010000323.1 GCA_022565195.1 Planctomycetota bacterium
AGAAATAGGCGTCCGTCCGTGAGAGGCAAGGCGCCGCAGGCTTCAGCCTGCGAGAACGATCGCTTGGCGCAGCGTCCCCGTCGCCGGAGATTCGCGCAGGCTGAAGCCTGCGGCCCCTTGGATTCTCAAGCGGAATAAGCGTTCGCGATGGTGGCGAAGATCATGGTCTTGAGGTTGAAGAGCAAGTGCATCGTGATCGGGGCGACCAGCGAACCGGTCCGCTCGTAGACGTAGCCGAGAATCACGCCCAGCACGATGAGCGGCGCCACGACGTGCGGCTGTTCCATGTGGGCCAGGCCGAAGGCCGAGCCCACCAGCACCGTCGACAGCCACCGCCGGCGGAACACATGATTCAGCGCGGTCTGGCAGACGCCGCGGAAGAACAGTTCCTCCGCCACCGGCGCGATCACCACCGCGCAGAGCCACAACACGCCAGGTACCCAGCCCGGCAAATCCGGCTGGTCCAGCAGGACGAGGACATCGTGTTGCGGCAGTGTATAGTCGGGATTGAAGAAATAGATCAAGAGAGAAGACAGCTCCATGGCGCCGAAGCACAAGGGAAGCGCTGCCAGCAGTGCGAGCAGCCCCAAAAGCGCGTGCCCGGCGACCCGGCCATCGCCGAAGAGGAAACCGGCGGCGCGCTTCTCAAATGTGCGCGCGGCGAGAACAACGCACGCCAGCCCGGCCAGAAGTGCTGAGCTGCTGCCGCTGAGCAGTTCGCTGAGTTCGAGTGGCAGGCGATCTTCGGGGATTTCTGCCAGCAGGGCTCCGATGCCCATGGCCAGCACGAAGAAGACCAGCGCCGGCAGCGCGATGTACTCCGGCCAAAGCGTGTTCGGCCGATCCGGCGCGCCGGCCAGCAAACCGCCGCCACCCGAGCGGACATATCGAATCACCGCGAAAACGAGGATCGCCAGACCCACGACAACGAGCAAGGCATCGATCACAAACAGAATCGCCGGCTCGGGGAGCGGCCCAAAGAGATCAGCAAGGGATTGCGTCAACCCGCTATTTCTCACGTTGGTTTGGCCACGAAGACACAAAGACACCAAGAATTAGAAATGGAGAATGGAAAATGAGGAATGGAAAAAGGAAGGACCGCTCCCACTTCAAGCAAACAATCCTGAACTTTGCCTTTGCTTCCCCGTTCTTCATTCGACATTCTCCGTTCTGCATTCTTCGTTTCCTTCCTTGGTGTCTTGGTGCCTTCGTGGCCAGAAACCCGGATCAAGAATTCGATCATAAGAAAAGCACCGGGAAACGACCGTTTCCCGATGCTGTGTTATTTTGCCGATGCGGCCGGCGGAATCAAGAAACGACGGCCCGCACTCAGGCGGAGACCAGCTTGTCCAGGACGGCGGTGAAGTCCTTCTTGCTCTTCAGGCCCACTATTCTCTCAACAATCTCGCCATTGTGGAACACGATGACCGTCGGAATCGAGCTGACGCTGTACTTGACCGTGACGCTCTTGCTGCTCTCGGTATCGACTTTGCCGACCTTGGCTTTGCCGGAATAATCGTCGGCGATTTCGTCGATCACCGGCACGAGTGCCTTGCAGGGCATGCACCATTCGGCCCAGAAATCGACCAGCACCGGTTGGTCCGCCCCCAGCACCTCAGCCTCGAAGTTGTCATCCGTAAACTCAAGGGTATTAGCACCCGCCATCGTCAGCTCCTTGTCATCATCATCCGCAGCACAAACACGTCGAAAAAAACAATACGTTCGATCAACTGATCGAGCTGCATTGTAGTCGCGCGAACGGCGATGGTCAACTTACGCGTCCCGATGCTGCAACGGCGGGTTTGTGGCGGGACCCGTCGGGGAGGCGTTCTCGCTTGCAGTGAGTCCGCACGGGCTGAAGCCCGTGGCTCGGGGGGTCTTGCGCGAGAGCGTTTAAGGTGCGGTCTTCGCCGGGAGCAACTCGTCTCGGGGTCGTGTTTTCCAGCGGCGGTGGGTCCAGAGATACTGGTCGGGCCAGCGGCGGGCGTAGGATTCGATGGCGTGGACGTATTCCTGCGTGATCCAGAACACGGGGTCCTCTTTGTCGTGCCATTCCCGAGGCCAAATGATACGCTCGATGCCGAGTTCGTGGTGGAAACGGTCCCCGATGCGGCGGCAGTAGCCGACGATGACCGGCACATCATGCTCCAGGGCCAGCAGAGCCACCGTTTTGACGGTCGAGGCCTTCTTGCCGAAGAAATCGACGAAAACGCCCTTTCGGCCCGCATTTTGGTCGGGAAGAAATCCGAGGAAGCGGCGGTCTCTCAAGACTTCTTCGCTCGCCTCGACCGCACCTTTCTTGAAGATCAAGCGCAACCCCGTGTGGCTCCGCGTGCGGACCAAATAGTCGTTGATGAGCGGATTGTCCATCAGGCGGACCACGCCCCAAAACCGCCCCACGAAACAGGCCACCAACTGACCCAGCAATTCAAAGTTGCCGAAATGGCCCGTGACCATAATGGCGGGACGACCGGCGATGGCCAGCTCGAGCGCCTCATCGATGTTTCGCAGTTCGGCGTACTTGTGCCACGTGCGGCGGTTGATGAGCCGCGGCGACTGCATCAATTCGACTCCGGTCATCGCGAAGTTTTGCATACTGCGTAAGGCCAGACGCTTGATTTCTTCCTCAGAGCGCTCGGCGCCGAAGGCCATGGTGAGGTTGTCTATCGCCCGCTGATAGATCCGCGGCATGAGCTTGGCCCATAACCAGCCAATGACTTTGGCGCTTTGTAAGTTCATGTTGATGGGGAAGAAGAGAAAACACAGGCGCAGCGTCTGCACGAGCATGTATTCCGACCAATTGCGAACTCGCGAGCGCTCCTTCATGGTCGCATTGTAGCGGGCGGATCGGAAATGACTACTGCGGGCATCGAGCCTCAGCAGCAAAGCGGGCAGTCATGCGGGGCCTACTCGATACGATGCAACCGCCTGGGCGCTGGGTCAATTGGCCGGCGCCAAGGCCGGCGGGACATTCTTCTCATTTGACTTGATGCTGATGTGCATGCGCGCGGCGGCCAATATGTGCTTGAGCTGATCAAGCGACTGGTTGGCGACGAATTCATGAGTGAAGTCGAGTCGAACGGCGCCGGGGAAGTTCATCAACTCATCCACGACTTGCGTGCGGGTCATCGCGTCGAGTTCCTGGGAGGTTCTTTCCTCTTTGATGCTCTGGGTCATCCTTTGATCCCTTCCGGCCAGAATGGGGTTGCTGTCATCAAGACCTTATACTCGACACAAAACGGCCGAATCAGCCATAGT
>JADFJZ010000324.1 GCA_022565195.1 Planctomycetota bacterium
CACATACCCCTATACATCTACTGCTAGTAACACGCTTCTGAACCAGTTCCGCAACCACTGGCTCAGCACTCACGGCAGTATTCAGCGCGATGTGGCCCACTTATTCACCGGCAAGAACCTCAATGGCGGTACCATCGGCGAGGCTTTCTGCATCGGCTGTATTTGTAGTTCGTTCGCCTTCTGCCACGCGCAATCAGATTGCTGTGGCTCCAATGCCTGCTCCACGGACCTGACCGCTCATGAGCTGGGACACGTGTGGGGTGGGTTCCACTGCAATTGCCCCTGCTGCACGATGAACACGCCTCTTGTGTGCCAGAACACCTTCTCTGCCGGGACCATCAATTCCATTACAAACCACCGCAACGGCTCGCATTGCTTGAGCTGTCCCGAGAGCGGCACCACCACGCTGCCGTTCTTCGATGATTTCCCAACGACCACCATCGACCCTGATCTGTGGACCGGCATCGACGGGGCCGCCGCTAACAACAGCGGCGACGGTGAGCCCAGCACACCGTTCTCCCTGAACCTCGACAGCTCCGACGAAATTCGCAGTGCCAAGATGGACACCTCCGGCAGCGACCTGATGGTCGTCAGCTACTGGTGGCAGCGCACCGGCTTCGCCGGCTCGCCCGAGGCCGGCGAAGACCTCTTCGTCGAGTACTTCAACGCCCTCGATAACTGGATCGAGTTGAATATGCACCCGGGCGACGGGCCGGACGACGATCCCTATCAATTCGTGGAGATCCCGCTGCCCTCGGCCGGCCACCACGCCAAGTTCCGGCTGCGCTTCCGAACCACCGGCACGGTCAGTAACGACGACTGGTTCGTCGACGACGTCTTCATCGGCACGCCGCCCGAAGACGCCACCACCCCGCTGCCGTTTATCGATGAGTTTCCCTCCACCGAAATCAACTCCGAACTGTGGATCGGCGTGGAGGGCGCCAGCATCGACGACCAGGGCGCCGGCGAACCCAGCGCCCCCTTCTCGTTGAACATCGACGGCGTGGACGAAATCCGCAGCGCCAACATGGACACCACTGGCGGGACAACTTTGGCGTTGAGCTACTGGTGGCAGCAGACTGGCGACGGCGGTGACAGCCCCGAAAGCAACGACCCGTTGATCGTCGAGTACCTTAATGACCAAGGCGAGTGGGTGGAGATCAACAGCCATCCCGGCGGCGGCCCGGACGCCGAGCCCTACGCGCAAACGTCTCTGGCCTTGCCGGCCGACGCCTTGCACGGCAGCTTCCGCTTCCGCTTCCGCGGCACCGGCACAGCCGGAGGCCAGCCCGCGGGGTTTGACGACTGGTTCATCGACAAAGTGTGCCTGGGTACCGCGGCCGAGTGCCAGAGCGGGCAGGCCTGCGGCGGGCCGCAGGATTGCGACGACGGTGTGCCCTGTACGGCCGACGACTGTCTGAGCAACTTCTGCGTCAATACGCCCGTCAACACGGACTGTGACGACGGCATTGCCTGTACCGCAGATGTCTGCGTCCTGGGCAGCGGTTGCGAAAGCACCCCCGACGATGCGGCCTGCGACGACGGCAGCGACTGCACTCTGGATTCGTGTGATGCCGTCAGCGGGTGTGCCAATACGCCCGAGGTGGGCCAACCCTGCGATGACGGCCTGGAGTGTACGATCAACGACATTTGTGACGCCCAAGGCCAGTGTACCGGCGAGGGGGACGCTTGCGTGGTCCTCGAAGCCGAGCTGGCCAACCTGCCGATCTGCCAGGACACCACTCAGGACTTCATCGATGTGCCGCTGGACGTTTGCAAGGTCTATGCGCTCCTGACCTCGATCGATGATCGTTTGCTCAGCGTCGGCAACTCCGAAATCACCACCACGGACCTCAATGGCTTCTATCAACATCCGGCCTCTGACGCCGCTAATTCCCCGCGCGCGCCCGCGTGTGATCAAATTACCGCACCCCCTCCATTTGGTTTTCCGGACCTGATCTGCGATTCGTTCATTACGATTGGGCTCGAATGCAGCGTCATCGACCCGGCCGATGGGACTACCCCCGATGAGGACTTCGATTATGGTCAATTCACCAACGGCGGCCACGTGGTCGGCGGGTGGTTCAACGCCGCGCCGCCCAACGGACAGGGCGACCCAGGCCCGGACCTGCGGATTTTGGTCGCCCAGTTGTCCATGGCCCAGGGACAAACGGTTTCCGGCACGCTCGATGCCTTTGTCCTCATCGACACCATCATTGTGGCGTTCCCGAATCTGGAGTTTGTTTGCACGGGCGGGACCTCACCGTGCAACGAGGCCTGTCCTACCGACGTCGACTTCGATGGCCAAACCGGGGCATTTGACCTGGCGTCTCTGCTGGGGTGCTGGGGCCCCGTCGCGCCGGGCGACGCCTGCGCGTGCCTCGAAGTGGACGGCGACTTGATGATCGGCCCATTCGATCTGGCTTTTCTGCTCGGCTCATGGGGAACGTGTAATTAGATCGTTCGACAAGCTCGGCACGGGTTCAATGGGGTGTCGAGCGTGATTTGTTTATCAAGCCCGCGGGTGTTCAAGAGAGCACCTGCGGGCTTTTGAGGTCACATCAGGACAAGATCCCCCGGATCCATTGATGTCCTATTGGCGAGCCAAACAAGGAGCCGCGGGCTGAAGGCCGCGCCAAGTTTCATACAGGGCAGATTCGCCTGCTTCCGCTATCTATGCCGGCTCAGCAATTCACTCCAAACTCAATAATTCACTCAGTTCTTGCCCCGCACGCTCGATAGCGATACCTTTGTGGTAAGGATGCGGAATGCTCCAATTTGAGCCTGCACCAAGGCCTTATTCAGCGACCCCGTTGGCGAATACATCCGTAACACGACGGGTCTTGTAGGAGAAAACGCCATGGATAGTACCACTTGGATCATGTTGCTCGTCGCCGGCCTGATGCTGTTGATGGCTGGAGTGTGGGTGTGGGTCAAGCGAACAAAGAAATGACAAGCTGAAACGCCACACGATTCCCATCGCCCCTCCGCGCAGCGCTCACTCTGACCGTCTGCGCTGAATCGGGCCTGCAGCGCGCACGTTTTCTTCGGGCTGCTTCGGCATCATCGCGGAGATCGAAGCAATCCCTTCGTAATCGAGCTTGGTCGAACAGGAATTAGAGTGGGTTAATGTATCCGCGCAATATCCTCCCCAGAACATGGTATGATGTAAGTTTGAAGAACACTTGATCACAAATGAAGTGCCGTTTCCCCTTCCACGTCGGTCGAGTGAAGGAGATCACGATGCGTTATTCCGCCC
>JADFJZ010000325.1 GCA_022565195.1 Planctomycetota bacterium
GGGTTGCTGCGCGGCGTCCGGCCGATCGGCGACTGGTCGATCTCAATGACTTTGTTGATATCCTGCCCGCCGGCGAGGCGGTCGTAGTCGCCCGGCCTTTCGCGCGAGGCATAGAGCCGCCGCTTCAAAGCCCGCAGGAGAATGTCGTTGACCAGGGTGCTCTTGCCGCTGCCCGACACACCCGTGACGCACACAAAGCAGCCTAATGGGAAACGCACATCGATGTCGGCGAGATTGTTCTCTCTCGCGCCGCGAATCTCCAGCGCGTGCGCCAGATCGACCGCGCGCCGCTCGGGGATCTCGATTTCTTCCTTGCGGCTGAGGTATCGGCCGGTGATGGAGTTCTTGTCTTTGAGGATTTTTCCGAGCGTGCCCTGGGCAATCACGTGCCCGCCCTGCTCGCCCGCTCCGGGACCCATATCGACGATGTGGTCGGCGGCGGCGATCACTTCTTCGTCGTGCTCGACGACAATGACGGTGTTGCCCATGTCGCGCAGCCGTTGCATCGTGCGGACCAGCTGAGCGCTGTCACGCGAGTGCAGGCCGACGGTCGGCTCGTCGAGAATGTAGCACACGCCGACCATGCCCGTGCCGATCTGCGTCGCGAGGCGGATGCGCTGGGCTTCGCCGCCCGACAGTGTGGCGCTGCCGCGATCGAGCGTCAGATAGCCCACGCCGACTTCGGCCATGAAGCGCAGTCGCGTCTCGATGGCGGCCAGCAGCGGCGCGGCGATTTTGGCCCGCTCGCCTTTGAAGCGCAGCGCGCGAACCCACTCCAGCGCGGACTGAATGTCCATGCGCACGACTTGATCCATGCTCTGCTCGCTGATGAGGACGGCGCGGGCTTCGGCGCGCAATCGCGATCCGTGGCAAGTCTCGCAGGGAGCGTCGCTCAAGTAGGCGTGCAGCTTCCGCTTGACTGTTTCGCTCTGTGTGCCGTCCCAGCGGCGGCGCAGGCTCGGAATCACGCCTTCAAATTCGGCGCCCCATTTCGCTTTGTCCGCTCGGCTGGTGCCGTGGATCAGGATTCGCTGGATGTCGTCGGGCAGGTTGCGGTAGGGCGCGTCGATGGCGACCTCGAACTGGTTGCAAAACGAGCGCAGCAGGCGCTGGTATGTCGTGTTGACCTTGTTGCTGCCTTGTCGCCAGGGGTCGATCGCACCCTGGGCAAGCGAGCGGTCGGGGTTGGCGATCAGCAGGTTTTCGTCGAACTCCGGCACCGTGCCCAAGCCGTCACACTTCGGACAGGCGCCGAACGGCGAGTTGAAGCCGAACAGGCGCGGCGTGAGTTCCGGCAGAACCACGTCGAGGTGCTCGGTGCAGGCGTACCGCGAGCTGAACACTTGATCGAGCGGTTTCTTCTGCTTGTGCCGGGAGAGGATCAGTACGCCGTCGCCCAGCCGCAGCGCCAGTTCCACGCTGTCGGCAATGCGGGGGCGGATGCTTTGCTTGGCGGTTATGCGATCGACCACTGCCTCGATGTTGTTCATCTTCTTCGGCGGCACTTCGGGATCTTCGTCAAGCCGAACAATCTCACCATTGAGTCGAATCCGCACGAGCCCTTCCTTGCGAAGGTGCTGGAGCACTTCGGCATGTCGGCCTCTGCGACGCCGCACCAGCGGGGCGAGCAATGTGACCGTCTCTCCGGAGGCGGTTTCGAGAATGGCATCGACGATCTCTGCCACCGAGCGCCGGGCGATGGGCCGGTGACACTTCCAGCAGTGCGGCGTGCCCACGCGGGCGAACAGCGTTCGCAGGTAGTCGTAAACCTCGGTGGTGGTGGCGACGGTGGATCGCGGGTTGCTGCTGCCGGCGCGCTGCCCGATGGCCACCGTGGGCGGCAGGCCCTCGATGTGGTCCACGTCCGGCTTTTGCATTTGCTCGAGAAACTGCCGGGCGTAGGTGGACAGCGATTCGACGTAGCGTCGCTGGCCTTCGGCGTACAGCGTGTCGAAGGCCAGGCTGCTCTTGCCCGAGCCGGACAGGCCGGTGATCACGGTCAGCCGGTCGCGCGGGATGCGCAGCGAGATGTCCTTGAGGTTGTGCTGCCGAGCGCCGCGAATCTCGATGAATTTTGCCTGACCCATCGTGCGTTGTTGCCCCATCAGCCGTCCGCGCCGGTTGCGACTCAAATCGCGCCCGACGCCGTGCGGCGAATCGTCCAGCGTAGCGGATCGGCGGGGGCGACACAAGTGGGCGGGGATTAGTCTGGTGAGTAAGCGTGCTTCGCCTCCGATTTGTTGCATCGTGCGGGATTTTGAATCCCGCGATGCCCGCGTGATTTCCGGTCACAATCCGCTTGGGTCCGCGAGTGCTGCTAAACGGCAAGCCACGGGCCGGGTCTTTCGATCTGACTTTCCCGGCGCGCCGGGATTTAGCAGATGCCGCATAGTGGATTACCTCTGCAAGGACCAACAGAGAACCACGACTCCTTGAGTCTTGCACATCGTCCAAAACGACCTCGCACGTTTGGAACGAGCTTTGCTATCATCTGAGATGCGTATTAGAATCCCGACAGCGCTACGGAATCGATTGGCCTTTGCGAAGGAATGGATGACGATCATGGCCGGTCAGGCAGAATCAGCACAGCCTGAATTCTGGGAGAAGCATCACTTCTGGATTCGGCGCCTTCATTCGCTGATGGGCGTGATCCCGCTGGGCGTGTTTCTTGTCATGCACTTGATGGCCAACGCGTCCATACTCGGCGGGGCGGAGGTCTTCAACAAGAACATCGAGCGGATTCACTCGCTGGGGCCGTTGCTGGTCCCGGTCGAGATCGTCGGCATTTTCATTCCGCTGGCGTTTCATATTTTAATCGGCATCAAGATCGTCACCACCGCCAAGAACAACGCGGGCATCTACAAGTATCGCGCCAACATTCGCTACACCCTGCAACGCACCAGCGGCGTCATCGCCACGCTGTTCATTCTCTATCACTTGTATCACATGCACTGGATCGGCAGGCCGCTGAGCTTCATGGGCGGGGCGCAGTTCGATCCCCATGATGCTTCAGCGTCCGCCGCCGCCGCCATTCAGCTCCACTGGATCATCGCCCCAATCTATGCCCTGGGTGTGATCTCCACGGTCTATCATTTTGCCAACGGCCTGTGGACGTTTCTGATCACGTGGGGCATTACGGTCGGCCAGCGTGCGCAGCGTGTGGCCGGCGGCATGTGTGCGGCGTTGGGCGTGGTGTTGTGCATTGTGGGCTTGGCGGCGGTTTCCGGATTTCGCATGTATGAAGCGGACGCG
>JADFJZ010000326.1 GCA_022565195.1 Planctomycetota bacterium
TGGGAAAGGAAACATTGGGCGCGAACCCGGCAATCTCGGATAATGGTTCGAGTTCCCGGCCGACGGTCACGTAGTCCTCGACGCAGTGTCCCGCCACGTTCACGAACACCGGGACGCCGAGTCCGGGCAACTGGGGCACTTTCTCTTCGATGAATCGTCGCAGGCCCACGTTGGCCAGCCCGATGGCGTTGAGCATGCCGGCCGGCGTTTCGACGATGCGCTCGGGCGGATTGCCCTTTCGCGCCTCGCGGGTAATGCTCTTGGTCGTGAAGGCCCCGAGTTGGGACAGGTCCGTGTGAGCAGCGTATTCGAGCGCATACCCACAGGTGCCCGAAGCAGTCAGCGTCGGGTTGGCGAGTTGGACGCCGGCGATCTCGACCGACATATCGACTGTCGCCGGAGCTGCCGCTGGCCAGCGGGTGCGTTTGTCTGCAGAATGTTCCGGGGTCATTCCAATGACCCAGAGCATAGCACGATTTGGTGATTTGCGTATATGTTTGTAAATGTCCCCGGAGGAGTTTAAGATTGAACAGACGCGAGGGCCTTGGAACGATGCCATCCAGTGAACCAACGATCGCCGTTTTTCCCGGTGCCTTCGATCCAGTCACCAACGGGCATCTGGACTTGATTCATCGTGCAGCCGGACTGTTCGACAAGCTCATCGTCGGCGTCGGGGACAACCCGGAAAAGCAGGCCCTTTTCGATGCTGAGGAGCGTGTGGCCATGCTCGAAGCCGAATTGCGCGATCTGCCGGAAGTGCAAGTCCGAGCATATGGCGGCCTGACCATGGAGTTTGTTCGTTCTGTTGGGGCCCGAGTGATTCTGCGGGGTATTCGCGATGCCGTCGATCTCCGCACCGAATTGCTGGCTGCAAATACCAATATGATCGTCGGCGGCGTGGAGACGGTTTTCCTGATGGCGAGTGACCAGCATGCCCTGACCTCGAGCACACTGATCAAGCAAATTGTGGAACTTGGAGGGCACGGCGCGAAAGAACTCACACGCCTGGTGCCGGCCGAAGTCTACAATCGACTTCTCAAGAAGTTCCCCTCAAGGCGCTGAAGCCTGAAGCCGGCAGATTCGCGCCCAACTCCGCCTGTGTGCAGGGCGATTTGTGGTCACGACCCGGAAAATTGTGCCCGATTATCCAAGGCTGTCCCTTGGCGAATCTGCGATTTGATGAGATACTATCTCACGATTGTGGAACGAGGGGACTGTTTCAGATCGGGCTTGAACAGACGCGGATCCCGCGTTTGATGTCTCGAACAGAAAACTGTTGTTTGGGCCGGTCGGCGACGTGCGCGGAGTCGGCGCCAAACACGAGGATTGACGAGAATGTCCAGAACCATCGTGGGAACATTTGAACCCAGCCAAAAGGGTGGAGGATTTCTGCGCTCTGCGGAAAGCAACTACTCCGTGAGCCGTGACGACGTGTTTGTGCCACAGGAGCCGTGTCAGAGGCTGCGGCTTCAAGGCGGAGAAACAGTGGTGGGCACGGTGCGGGCCGGCAAGTCGGGTAAGCCTGCCCGCTTCAATGAAGTCGAGACCATCAACGGGCTCACCGTCGATGCCCACTTGCAGACCACTCCCTTCAAGGAACTGGTCGCCATCGACCCCGAGAAGCGTATTGGCTTTGAAACAGACGGCGGCCCCCTCACCATGCGCGTGATCGATCTAATGACGCCCATTGGGTTCGGCACGAGAGGCTTGCTCGTGGCTCCGCCGAGGACGGGCAAGACCGTGCTCTTGCAGCAGATGGCTCACGGCGTGGCTACGAACTATCCCGACGTGTATATGATGGTCCTGCTCATCGATGAACGCCCGGAAGAAGTCACCGAGATGCGGCGCGAGGTCCACGGCGAAGTGATCGCCAGCAGCAATGATGAGGATGTCGCCAGCCACGTGCGGATCGCCCGGCTGATGATCCAGAAGGCCAGGCGGCACGTCGAGTGTGGACAGGATGTGCTGGTGCTGTTGGACTCGCTGACGCGGGTGGCGCGGGCCTTCAATGTCGCGACACGGGGACGCGGACGCACCATGTCCGGCGGGCTGGACGCCGGCGCGCTGACCGAGCCGAAGAGCATCTTCGGCGCGGCGCGGAACGTGGAAGGCGGTGCTTCGCTGACCATCATCGCCACCGCATTGATCGAAACGGGCAGCCGCATGGACGAGGTCATCTTCAACGAATTCAAGGGAACGGGCAACATGGAGATCATGCTCACCCGCGAACTCGCCAATATGCGGATTTGGCCGGCGATCGACCTGCAACAGTCCGGCACGCGCAAGGAGGAGCGGTTGTTGTCGCCCGCGGAACTGGAGGCCAGCTACCAGATCCGTCGTACGATAATCAATCGAGACCCCCGACGGTCGATGGAAACGCTGTTGGAGCGCATGGGCAAGTTTTCGAACAATAATGATTTTGTGAAGGACTTCGGCAGTCGAGGCGGGTTTCGATGACTTCCGCACCTCGGGGCGTGCCGAGTACGGCGATGGGACACTGCCTGACAACGATCGCGATGGTCGTCGTTTGCGTGCCTTCGCTCTGCGGTTGCCACAGGTCTAATCCACGTGGAGCGAAGTCGGCACCGGCGCCGCAACCGGCGCACAGCGGCAAGGCCCACCATGGGAGTCGGGACATCGGAGACTACATTCGACGCATGGAGTCCGCCGATCGGGCGGCGTGGCAGAAGCCCGACGAAGTCATCGCGGCACTGAACATCAAGCCCGGTGAACGAATCGCCGACGTGGGCTGCGGGCCGGGCTACTTTACGTTGCTGCTTGCGGAAGCCGTTGGACCTACGGGCAAAGTCTGGGCCATCGACGTCAAGGCGGAGATGCTGGATCGACTGCGCGAACACATCGCCAAGCGCGAACTGTCCAACATTGAACCCCAGTTGGTGCCCGAGAATGATCCCAGGCTGCCGCCGGGCCAAGTGGACACTGTTTTCATCGTCAACACTTATCACCATTTCAGCTACCGCCCGGTCTACGTCTCCAAGCTCCGCCGCGCCCTGGCGCCCGGCGGCCGCATCGTGATCATCGATTTCATACCCAAGTCGCGCGAGCAGCGCGGATTCGGGCCGAAGCTCGAAATGCAATTGGACCGTGCGACGGTTGATCGCGAGATGGCTGCCTCTAACCTGCAACCGGCAGCGGTACACACCTTCCTGCCCGAACAGTACTTCGTCGAGTATCGCGCCAAACAGTAAGCGCACTCAATCTCCCTTAGCTCGCCTCTTCTTGGT
>JADFJZ010000327.1 GCA_022565195.1 Planctomycetota bacterium
CGACTTGGCGCTGAGCCGGGCGGTTTCCTTGTCGTCCATCTCGCCGACCATCACCACGTCGGGCTCGCGCCGCAAAACGGTCTGCAGCTGCCGGGCATAGGACTTCTCGCGATTGGTCGAATCGTAGTTGTGCTGCGTGATGTTGTCGATTTCTCTCAGCCGCCGCTTCTCCAGAGTGTGGATGTTTTGAATGTACGCATCGTGGCTCTGGATGATGGTGTACAGCGTTGTCGTGACGCCGCTCCGCGGAGGCCCACTGCAAATGATCATGCCCTTCTCGAGCGCGACGAGTTTTTTCATCATCTCGAGCCGCTGCGGATGAACGCCCAGTTCCGCCAGCGAACGCACGGCGTCATGTTCGACGACCTTGATCCGCAGACGTTCACCGGCCGTCGTACCGGAAGTGTGGACTTCGAGTTGCGCGGGTTCGCGGTTGCCGCCCAAAAGACACGCCCACACAATTCCGTGCTGAGGCCGGCGGCGCTCCTCGACATCGAAGCTGGCCATCTTCTTGACGAAGACGATGACTTGCCCGGCCTGTTCCTGTGTGACGAAGTCGCGCCGTTCGGCCAACACGCCGTCGATGACATAGTTGAGTTTCGTAGCCTCGCCGGTCACGGAGAGATCGATCTCCGACGCCCGGCGCCACAGGGCGTCGAAAAACACTTCCTGCGTCGCGCTAAATTGTTCCGCCGCCTCGAAATCGTCGTCTAAAGAAACGGGCTGCTTGTCCTTGTCGAAAAGCCGAACGCGGGTCTCGTGTTTGCTGCGGTCCAGCTTCTCCTCCGACTGGCCAAACGACGTCAGCCGGGAAAAATGCTGGGCGGTCAGCACCCGGTGCTGCTCGCTCACCCGCTTGTTGCGGTGTACGACATACATCAGCACCCCGCCGCCGCTCACGATCACATAGAGCGCCCATCCCAGAAAGTAGGTCGCCCAGTCAGGCCACGGAATCATCAGCCACGAAAACAAACCGAGAATCCCGGTCGCCATGGCCAAAATGTTCCACTTCTCGCGTACCGTCTTGACGCGCACCGCATCGCGGTCAATCCATTGCACGCACAGGCACCACAGAATGAACATCCCGGCGGCCAGACCGGCCTTGATGACACTGGCGTACATGATGGTGGCTAGGATCATATGGAGTTTCATGACCGATTCGGTATGGATATCCAATCGAGAACTCAGGTTTCTCGCGAATCGCTGCCGAACTGCTCCTCCGGTCAGCGCGCTCGCTGCCGTCACGAATCGAGTGCGGGACGATCGCTAGCCCCCCAGGCAGGCCCTTGGCGACGATCTCACGCGCCACGGCGACGACCATCGGTAGATGGTCTCGCGTTGAGAACCGTTTACCTCGCGCTCAGTTTAGCGGGCTTGGCTTGCCCCTCCGGGAGGATCACCTCCCATTCTAGGCGTTATGAGCCTCCCATCAAGCCCGCACGGGGTGGGAAAGGGCGATTTCCGCCGCGCTCCTGATTAGATATAAGTATATGGGATTCAGGGTGTTATGGTCAAGCCGAAAGAGGCCGATTCGCCCCCCAGCCCGGCTGAGTTGCATAAGACCTGTAATGCCAATAGATTCGAGCCGTACGACTCGGTTGGCCCGTACGTCTTTGGCGTGGAATCCAATCCGACCTTGGATGTCCTTGAGCCGGACCCTTCCCTTCGGGTCTGAGCCTCAGGGTCGAAGACAGGGTCCGGACCGTCCGCCCGCCGCAGCGGACCGCGACAGCAGTCCGTGGCCTGAAGGCCACGGCTCAGCAGGGAAACGCGAAACACCTACGCATTTGCCCAGTACACCCGAGCAATCGTGGCCCATTCGCCGGAGGCTGGCCTGACGTTCAGGTTGATTGATTTCTAATGTTGGACATCAAATTCATCCGTGAGAATGCGGCGGCGGTCAAGAAGGGCGCTGCGGACAAGCACATCCAATGCGACGTGGATCGGCTGTTGGCGGTCGACGAGCGGCGGCGGGCGCTGCAGCACGAGCTGGACGAGCTCCGCCAACAGACCAACGAAATGGGCAGCCAGGTCGGGCTGTATCGCAATCCCAAGTGGATCGAGAAGCAGGGCATCAGCAAGCAGGAAGCCGACAAGCAAGCCGCCAAACTTCACGAGCAACTCAGCGAAATCAAGGCCGGAATCAAGACACGGGAGGCTGAAGAGTCCGAGATTCTGCCTGAGTTCCAGCGCCTGATGGACCTCATTCCCCAGCCGGCGGACCCCGAAGCGCCCTACGGTAAGGACGAAACCGAAGGCGTCGAACTCCGCAAGTGGGGCGAGATTCCAAAATTCGATTTCGAGCCCAAGGACCACGTGCAACTCGGCACCGACCTCGGCATTCTCGACCTCGAGCGCGGCGTCAAGCTGGCCGGCTCGCGCAACTACGTCATGAAGGGCGACGGCGCCCTGCTCTACCACGCCGTGTTGCGGCTGGCGTTTGACATGCTGCTCGAGCGCGGCTACCAGCCGATGCAGGTGCCGGTATTGGTCAGCGAAGAGGCCATGTACGGCACCGGCTACTTCCCCACCGGCCGCGATCAAGCCTATCTCTGCGAGCGCGACGGGCTCAGCCTCATCGGCACCGCCGAGGTGCCGCTGACCGCGCTGCACAGCGGAGAGATTCTGGCAGAGACCGACTTGCCCAAGCGGTTTTTCGCAGTGAGCACTTGCTTCCGTCGTGAAGCCGGCGCCGGCGGCAAGGACACTCATGGCTTGTACCGCGTCCACGTCTTCGACAAGGTCGAGCAAGTCATCTTGTGCAGGAACGACAAGGAAGAGTCCAAACGGTTCCACGCCGAGATTTTGCAGAATTCCGAAGACTTGATGCAGAAGTTGGAAGTGCCTTACCGCGTGATCAACGTCTGCACCGGCGACCTCGGCATGGGGCAAGTGCAGAAGTTCGACATTGAAGCCTGGATGCCCTCGCGCGACAGCTACGGCGAGACGCACAGCGCCTCGCGCTTCTACGACTTCCAGGCCCGGCGCTTGAACATGCGTTACAAGACCGGCGACAAAAAGAAGCACTTCTGCCACACGCTCAACAACACCATGATCGCCCTCCCCCGCGTCTTGATCCCCATCCTCGAACTAAACCAACAACCCGACGGCACCATCACCATCCCCAAAGCCCTCCGCCCCTACATGGCCGGTCGAGAAGCGATCGGCAGCGATCAGTGAGCAGAATCAATCAGAAGCACGACCCAAATCAGAGGCACGACCGTAAGGGATTGCTTGATC